>CAZALZ010000024.1:0-11176 GCA_964486475.1 uncultured Gammaproteobacteria bacterium
TACTTTACCTTGAAAGCACGTTTTACCTGAGCCTGCTACCAAATTGAAGTAATGGCAGGCTGCAAATCATAAATTGCTTGTAAGAAAATATAAACTAAAGTATATAAGTTTAGACATACTCAGAAGAAAGGCCAGCAAATATTAGATAAAAAATTTGAAGAATTTCATTTTGTCCCAGTATTCAACACAGTTCCAGATAAAAAATTTAAAATAACCTAGAGTTAAAAATATGGCTAACGAACTCTTTTATTGAGAAGTAAACATTATTCTGAACTTTATTTCTTGCAGTGGAAAATATCCAGATTTATCATACATCATAGCGTTTTATATATTGCTACGAAAATGTAGAGTAAAAACTATATATTAACATTTCTAATAATATCTTTTAAATATTCTTTTAGTTAATTTTTTAAAATTCCAATTAGTCTCACTTTACAGTCAAATTATCTCACTTTGAATTCATAACTATTTATATAAAAAGTAAAGCTCAAACAGAAATATTTGACATGGGAAGTCCAACGGTCTATGATTTTAATTATTTCGAAAAATCGAGTGTAAATGTTAGGTAAATTATGATCATACAAGCTGTTTCAAAACTTCATTTGAGTATCCAATTGGAATAAAATTTACTATGGATAATTCATACCTGAACTTTAGAATAAGCCTATCCAGTAGTTACCTGCTATAACTTTTACAATATGTAATATGTAAAACTTTAACGGATGCCCGGATATTTAGACTTATTGTAACTTTTCGACATGCATTACTGACTTTTCTGATAGGCTCAATAATTTTCTATCCGAATTTAAAGTAAAAAATATCCATTATCCAATTTATAGAAATTAGTCGAGTTTTGAAACAGCTTGCATAGATATTTATTTCAGAAATTTTTTGGCATTTTAAACTCATTTTAGTAAAAAATTTCCAAATTTACGAAATGGAGAGTATATTCGAAATTAGTGGAAGAGGAGTTCTATGCAAAGTTACACTAAATTTAAAGAAATAGATATTGTTCCCCGTTTGCCTCTTCGAGGCAACCTTGATATTACTTATCGCTGCAACAACAACTGTCTACATTGCTGGCTAAGGGTTCCTCCAGGAGGCCTGGAGAAACAGAATGAGCTCAGTACAGATGAGATCAAGACTATCATCGATGAAGCCAGAAAGTTGGGATGTAGAGAATGGGCTATATCAGGAGGCGAACCAATGCTGAGGCCCGATTTTCCGGAAATCTTTGACTACATCACCAAAAAATCTAGTTCATACTCCATAAACACTAATGGGACACTTATCACTCCTGAGATTGCTGAGCTTATGAAAAGAAATGGGAGAAAAATGGTCGCCCTTTATGGTGCTACTGCCGAGGTACATGATCACGTGACCCGAAATCCAGGCTCCTTCCAGGCCACAATGAAAGGATTTAAGCTTCTTCAGGAAGCCGGAGTCGAGTTTATTGTTCAGCTCGTTCCTATGAAAGATAATTACTATCAGTATAAGGAAATGGTCAAACTGGCCAAATCACTTAGTCCCTACTGGAGAGTTGGGGCAGCCTGGCTCTTTCTATCTGCTGAAGGAGATCCCAGGAAAAATGAAGAGATAAAGTTTCAGAGGCTTGATCCTAAAGAAGTAATCGAGTTAGACAAGCCACAAATATCAGATGAGGAAAGTGAACAAGAAGATCATTCCTGTCCTTCAGAAGATAATCGATTATTTGCCTCTTGCATAGATCACAGGCGCGATTTTCATATTGATCCCTATGGACATATGAGCTTCTGCTCTTTTATAAAATACCCATCTCTCCGTTATGACCTCCGTAAGGGCAGCTTTCAGGAGTGCTGGGAAACATTCATTCCCTCGCTGAAAGACAAAGTAAAGTGGGATCAGGAGTACAGGGATAACTGTGGGTCCTATGATTTGAAAAGTGAATGCAGATGGTGCCCAGTTTACGGATATTTGGAACACAGGAGTTTTTCGGCTCCTGTAGAGTATTTGTGCGAGGTTACAAAAGAAAACAGAAAATTCAGAGAGGACTGGGAAAAAAATCACTGTAGTTACTTCAAGTGCGCCGGCATCACCATTAAGATTGAATCTGATCTGCCAATAACAGAGAAAACTTTCCATCCCACTTTCTATCTTTTCCAGACAGATGGAATGGAAGAATATACGATCACTGTCCAGAACCACTTCGAAATGCCCCATCTAGATGTTCATATTTTGGGAGAAAGAGTATACCAAAAGAATGGCTGGATGGTACGAAAAACTGAAAACTCTTGGATATATTTAAGCTCTCTAAAGAGTTGTGGAAAAGTCCACATGACTGCAATTTCCAACCACGATTACACCAGAGTAAAGATATATCACAATCAGTTAAACGAGAAGAGACATGTAGATATGAATCTTTTATTCGAAGATCAGGTTATCATTACTCAAAACTTATTGGCTCATGCATTGGCTGTTCGGGGGGGCTGTTTTCTTCATTCGAGTGGGGTAATCATTAAAGAGAATGGCGTTCTCTTCGTAGGCCACTCGGGTGCCGGAAAATCAACACTAAGAAACATAATCCTTTCTAAAGGGGGGATTGAAACTTTATGTGATGATACAAACATAGTGCGTAGGTGGCAAGATAGATATTGGATACATGGCACTTGGGCCTTAAAGGATATATCAGATGTTTCGGCTGCCTCTGTACCCCTTAATGCGATAATGTTTCCAGAGAAAGCCGTAAAAAATGAGATCTTCCGCTTAGAGAACAGGCTTGAGATTATTAGGAAACTTCTTCCCTGTATTATTAGACCTATGGAAAGCAAAGAGTGGTGGGATCAAACTCTGACTCTTGTGGGAGAACTCGCCACATATGTCCCATGCTACAGCATTAGATTTAATCTTAATGGGGAGATAGCAGAACTGGTGGAAGAAATAATGCTAATATAAAAAATAAAAACTTTTGAAAAATCCAAAATTCTGCCCTCTGTACTCAGTTTGTGGGCAACTCATCAAAATCGAAATTTATCTAGATTCTCATTAGTTATTACGTCAGAGCGGGTGTGAAACATGAGTGATTACATCAAGAAGATCTCAGAGAATTCTCTTCAAGTTCATCCTCTTCTATATAGGCTAGATATGGAACTCACAGAACGCTGTAACAATAACTGCATCCACTGCTACATTAATCTTCCTGTCAACGACTCTGCTAAAGAGAAAGAACTCACTACCAAAGAGATAAAATTAATTCTTACTGAAGCTGCCTCCTTGGGCTGTCTTACAGTGAAATTTACTGGTGGCGAACCTTTATTGAGAGAAGACTTTGAGTATATCTATCTTTTTGCTAGGAAGCTTGGAATGAAGGTCAAGTTATTCACTAATGCTATATTGATTACCCCTATCTTGGCAGAACTCTTTGCCAACATCCCACCTAAAGAAATAATAGAAATCTCAGTTTATGGTATGTCTGAGAGATCATACGAGACCGTGACAAGAGTTCCTGGTTCCTTTAAGGCTGCCATGAGAGGCATAAACCTGCTCTTGGAGAGGAATATTCCATTTGTGGTCAAAGCTGCCATCCTGCCATCAAACAGAGATGAGTTGAATGAGTTCGAGGCATGGGCATCTACCATCCCATGGATGAAAGATATACCAGTATACTCGGCTTTTTTTGATCTCCGGGCTAGGCATGACTCGGAGGAAAGGAATAAACTGATTCAGAAATTAAGGCTTTCTCCTGAGGAAGGCGTCAAAATTCTAAGCAGACACCGACATAAATATCTCCAAGAGATGAGGCAATTATGCAATAAGTTCATGAGACCTCCCGGCGATATCCTCTTTTCCTGCAGTTCTGGCAGAGGTCAGGGGTGCGTTGATGCTTACGGTAATTTCCAGCCCTGCATGCTCCTCCGCCATCCAAAATTGGTCTACGACATAAGGAAAGGCTCCATGCGTAAGATCTTGACTGAGTTCTTCCTTCAATTGGGGGAGATGAAAGTTAAAAACCCTGATTATCTAGTCCGTTGCGGCCACTGCTTCTTGAGTGGGCTATGTGAGCAGTGCCCGGCTAGATCTTGGATGGAATATGGGACTTTGGACACCCCTGTGGATTACCTATGTTGTGTAGCACATGCCCAAGCTGTGTATCTGGGTCTCTTGCAGGAAGGAGAAAGGGCATGGGAGGTAGAGGACTGGCGAAAGAGAATAAGGACTTTCGTAGATGCGAGTGCCGAAAAAAATTAGAATTACGGCTATTAATCCATATTTCGAACCTCGGCCAAAATAGGAAAACAATACTTGACTAATGGTCATTTTGTTGATTTTATATCCGTAAAATGATCTTTTAGTACAGCATATTGACACAAGAGTGCCGAGGTTCGAAATATGGATATTAACTGTTTTCGATTGGTATTAATTTGAGATCCTTATTTCAGTCGAATACCCCGCAGCTTGCAGGCTGTCCGACAATTACAGATAGTAATAAAAATCCAACAAAAAGAAGGTATTTAAGACCTTTAAATCGAAAAAGAAGGAATTCGATTATTACCAGTAGTAATTGTCGGACAGCCTCCTTGCTGCGGGGATGGAAAACTTTCCCGAGAATCGTTAATGATAATACGATTTTATTTGGATTCGGTTAAGATTCTAAACATCAAAAAGTGTTATTTTTTATGCTATATATAGAGGGAATTATGTTGGAAAATCGCTATACATGGTATTCGAAGTTGTGCATAAAATTCGTTAACCGATGCCAATGAAGATGATTTAGAAAATCACCAGACCTCTTTTTATGCATATACATGTCTTAATTGTAATCAGTTTTTTCATAATTATTAAATGTAATAACATTTTATTCTATTATAATGATTTATACATAAGGCTATCTATATATACTTAATGTGATCAAATTTATATTTGTTAATCTAAAAATAAGGTGTGTTACCCAAGCAATTTAAAAAATTAATTGCTGATTGTATCAAATATATACTCACGTTAGGGGATTTTAAAACGTTGATCGTGTAATAATGGAAGATCATATTAATTAATGGAGGAATATTGAATGAAGAGATCATGGATAAAACCTGAACTGATAGTTTTGACATCAAGAAAATCAGATGAAAGAATGTTATCTGGCTGCAAGGTTTCGCTGGGTGGAGCAACTAGCTGTTCTGGTGGTGGTGGATGTAGATAAGTATCCCATAAATTAAAGACTATTGGCTTTTGCGCAAAATACTACATGAAACATAAGATCCTACTTTTCGTAGAAGTCCACAAAAATGGGCTCTTCGCTGTTTCGAGTGGGTAATTTCATCTATTTCCAAAATATGAGAGTAGAATGGATAAAATTTAGAAACATTTGATGTTGAAAATCATATTCAAGATCGATGTTTCTTTTTTTTGGCCGGACAACTGTCTAATAAAACAATTATTTTCAACCAATACAAAACAGCGAGCCAAATTTTTCCAAACCAGAAAAATATACAACAATTTTGTTATTCAGTTATGGAGCTGAATGTGTCTCGTGAGCATGTTTTCAAAGTATTTTAGTTATATTTTCGAATTTTCCGCAAATCTGGGAAATGTACTTTTTCCCCACAATTTGAAGAAAATACTGAAAACTCTCTAAAATGCTTTGAAAATATTCGACAAAAAGGTGAAATCATGGAAACTAATATTGTTGTTCTTGATTCTGTTTATACTCTTTCTGAGGATATTGTAGCCAGGAATATAGAGGGTGAACTTATCATCGTGCCTTTGACTTTTGGGATCGGCGATATGGAAGAAGAAATTTACACCCTGAACGAAACAGGGAAGGCCATCTGGGAGAAGCTGGACGGCCAGAAAAGTTTACGAGAAGCAATTGAGGAACTGAAGGCTGAATTTGAAGCTACTAATGACGAGATAGAAGGGGACGTTATGGGACTGATGGGAGAATTTCTTAAGAGGCGGATGGTTATTGAAGCCTGAAGAAATCTCAGGTTTCATCATAGATGGTGGGGAGGACAACCTTTCCATAGGTGGGCTTATAGAGCTTCTCAAGGCTGTCACAGAAAAAGGAAAATCTTTTCGTGTCCAGGCTCCTGGTTTCAGCATGTATCCCTTCATCAGGGACAGAGACTATATTACTATATCTCCTCTTGCCACTGGTCATCCCAAGCTAGGGGATGTCGTAGCTTTTATCCAACCAGGAACGGGGGAACTAGTCGTCCACAGAATTGTAAAAAGTAAAAGGGATCACTATCTCGTCAAAGGGGACAATACCCCTGCACCTGATGGACTTATCCCAAAAGCCAATATTTTAGGATATGTGACAAAAGTGGATAAGGATGGAAAAAGTATTCGGTTTGGGTCAGGATTCGAGAGAACCTTTATAGCACTCATGAGTCGCAAAAATTTGCTTCGTCCGATCCGCCATATAGCCTATAAGCTTATAAGGAGAATAAAAGTTTGAGTCAATCATTCGTTTCTTCCAGCCCCCTTGAAGACGTTTCCTTCTGGAATAAGATGAAAGAGAAACAACATGTTTTGGAGGTCACATTAGAACTGACTGCCCGTTGTAATAATAACTGCAACCACTGTTACATCAACCTGCCAGTCTTTGATCGGATAGCTCAGGAAAAGGAGCTAAACTTTGAGGAAATTATGGAAGTAGCTGACCAGGCTGTCCAGCTGGGTGCTCTCTTTTGCACTATCACAGGGGGCGAGCCTCTGCTAAGGGACGATTTCAAAGATATCTACCTTGGGCTTAAGAGAAGAGGGCTTATAGTCTCGGTTTTCACAAATGCCACCCTAATAAAAGAAGAACATATAGAACTCTTCAAAAAGTACCCACCTAGGGATATTGAGGTTACAGTCTATGGAGTTACCAGAGAGACTTATGAAGCTGTTACCTGTCGGCCTGGTTCTTATGAGGCCTTCATTCGTGGGCTCAATCTACTATTACAGAACGGGCTGAAGGTGAGGTTGAAGACTATGGCTCTTCGTTCTAATTTTAAAGAACTACCTCAAATCGCGCAGTTCTGCAGGGAGAGGACCAAGGACTACTTCAAGCTCGATCCCCTTTTAAATTTTAGATTGGATTTTGATTCGGCCAGGAATGAAAAAATAAAATATGAGAGGCTCACTCCCCAGGAAATTGTAGCCCTTGAGATAGCCGACTATGAAAGATTTAATTCTCTGGAAAAGAGTTGTAATAAGTTGATAAACCCGGAATTCGCAAATACCACATCAGACAAACTCTTCAACTGCGGTACTGGAAGTGGGAGCTTTGTTATTGGTTTTGATGGGAATCTTCGGCTTTGTCTGTCCCTCCAGAATCCAAACTGCATCTATAATTTGAGAGCAGGTAGCTTAGCTGACGCCTGGCAAAACTTTGTACCAAAAATAAGGGATATACGATCTGACAATAAGAAATTCCTGAATACCTGTAGGATCTGTCCCATAATCAATCTTTGTCTCTGGTGCCCCGCTAATGCTTACTTGGAAACTGGTGAGATGGATTCCCAGGTTGAATATTTCTGCCTGGTGGCGCATGAGAGAGCTAAAGCCCTTGGATACGAAAATAGTAGAGTGTCTCCTGACCAAGAAAAACTGACAACGAATTAAGTACTCATCTGCTTTTAAAATTTTGATTTTATGGCCACCTAAGATCTGGTCTAGGACTTACGCAGTTGAACAAAAAAACCAGTAGCATGAAGTGCCAAACTGTCTAAAGCACAATATTCCTGGCAAGCCCTCGTGTACTTGGTTTTACTTCTCAAGTGCGTAACTCCTATGGTCCTTGTAGAAACTTCCCTCCGATAAATTTCAGGAAACTTAGTTTGGTTTCAAGATAACAATTCCAAACAGATAGAGACAATGTTGAAAATAATCCGTATCCATCTCAAATTCAAGGGAGAATTATCAAGTCAATAAAATTAGCAATAATATTAATACACAGTTCTAAAGTTAAATAGATCTCATGAGTATGTTTCTTAACCTTATTCAAATTCTTAATTATTCGCCACATATGAGAAATTTACTTTTAACCATACAATTTGAATTGGATACAATAATCCTTTCAAATATATGTAAATTCTTTCACAAAAATGTATGCACATGAGACCGAATCTACAATAGAAAAAGTAAATAATACTCTCCGTCTTAAACGCGCACTTTCTCTTGTCTGGCAAAGTGCACCGGGATGGACACTCGTAAGCGCTTTTCTGGTAGTGTTGCAAGGTACTTTGCCACTTGCTTCTCTCTACCTTATGAAGCTGATAGTTGACTCTATGACGGTTGGTATAGACTCAGCCAACAAAGAGGCTGCTTTCGGAAACATCCTGTTCCTTATCTCCCTTGCAGCCGGGGTGGCTTTTCTCACTGCCCTGAGCCGCTCGGTTTCAGGTGTGGTCAGCGAAGCTCAGGCAGCTCTGGTATCAGACCATATAACTGATTTACTCCACACAAAATCGATAGAAGCCGACCTGGAATACTACGAAAACCCAAAATATTACGATACTCTCCACAGAGCCCAAAATGATGCTCCTTTCAGGCCGACACGCATAGTCAATGGCCTTGTCCAGATAGGCCAGAGCAGTTTGTCCCTTGTGGCCGTGTTTGGGTTAATCGCTTCTCTTAGCTGGATTGTGGCTGTAGCTCTCGCTATCACAGCCGTACCAACAGCTTTTGTCCGCCTGATATACTCGGATAAAGCTTATCGCTGGCAACTTGCATGTACGGCAAAAGAACGAAAAGCCTGGTATTTTCACTGGTTGCTCACTGGCGACAGCCACGCCAAAGAAATCCGACTTTTCGAGCTTGGACCATTATTCATAAAAAGGTATCACAACCTCCGTAAAGAACTTCGAACTGAACGGCTTTCCATCACAGCCAGACGATCGGCAGCAGATCTGATGGCTCAAACTATTGGTGTTGTGGCTATCTTTGGGGGTTTTGTGTTCATAGTTCAGAGGGCGTTTCAGGGCAATATAACTCTTGGCGACCTCGTCATGTACTTTGGAGCTTTACAACAGGGCCAGTCGTTCCTTTCCAGCCTTTTGAACGGTTTTGCAGGACTATACGAAGATAATCTTTTCCTGACAACTCTTTACGAATTCCTTGACCTTAAGCCTGCTGTGAAAGAATCCTCAAATCCGGTGCCTTTACCTGAGGAGATGAAAGAGGGAATCTCCTTTGAGCATGTGGGATTCTGTTACCCTGACCAGGAAAACAGAGTACTTGAGGACATCAACCTGCACATAAGTCCCGGTAAGATAATAGCCCTGGTAGGAGAAAATGGATCAGGAAAAACCACACTTATAAAACTGCTCTGCAGGCTCTATGATCCGACAGATGGAAGGATTGCATTGGACGGAATCGACTTACGCGATCTCAGGATATCCGATCTGCGGAAGGAGATTAGTGTCGTTTTTCAGGATTATACACATTACAACTTGACTGCCAGGGAAAACATCTGGTTTGGCAGCATAGCCACTCCTGTTGATACAGAAAATATCTTACAAGCAGCGGAATGTTCGGGAGCAGACCGTGTTATTGACCGTCTGGATAAAGGCTATGAGACAATTTTGGGAAAATGGTTCGAAGACGGTACAGAGTTGAGTATAGGGGAATGGCAGAAAGTTGCCCTGGCCAGGGCTTTTTTACGTGATGCTCAGTTGATAGTCTTGGACGAGCCTACAAGCTCTCTCGATCCTAAAGCTGAGGATGAAGTCTTCAGAAAGTTCCGGCAGCTTGCTGCAGGCAGGACCGCTATAATAATAAGCCACCGGCTCTCGACAATCAGAACAGCTGATTGCATATATTTCTTGAAGGGCGGACGAATTGTGGAGAATGGAAGTCATGATACTTTAATGTCTCTAGATGGTGAATATGCACAACTTTTTAAGATTCAATTACAACATTATCAATAAAGAAAAAAGGATAAACTACTGGAGAACGGATTATTATGGACCAATTAAGTTTGTCATCTGACGAGAAACTCCTTTTATACTGTTCAAGATTAAGCATAAGTGAGAACATTCAGTGCAAAATAGAGGAAATTTTGAGTAACGTATTGGATTGGAACTATATTATAGACTGTTCTATCAAACAGGGCATTTCACCATTATTCTATTGGAACTTGAAAAAAATTAGCAATGGTAAAGATGTGCCCTCTGAAGTCATGAAGAGTCTGGAAAAGATGTATTACAGTAATCTTGCTCGAAACATACTCCTTTATGACGAATTAAGTAAAATTCTTATGGCTTTTCAGAAAGCAGGTATTGATACTATAGTCCTGAAAGGAGCTTTTCTCGCAGAGGAGATCTACAAAAATATCGGTTTAAGGCCAATGAGCGATATCGATCTGCTCATTAAAGAGAAAGATCTACAAAAGACCAAGATGGAACTTATCAAGTTAAAGTATTCTGCTACAACCATCTTTCAAACAAAACTGCATGAACAATTCGAAACAGTATTGGATAATGAACTATCATTCATGCATCAAGAAAAAAAGATTGTTATCGAAATCCATTGGAACATTCAACCACATCATACTCCTTATAAGATTAATATCAATAAATTTTGGAATAACACCAAAACAGTTAAGATAGCAGGTATTAATACGCTAATTTTTGCTCCTGAAGATTTGCTACAGCATCTTTGTCTCCATGTAGATAAGCATATTAACCTAAGTACTGCACCTGCAGCCAAACCTCTTAGAGATTATTGTGATATTTCTGAAGTTACAAAGCATTACAAAGATACAATTAATTGGAGATATCTTTTGCAAAGCTCAAAGGATTACAGAATAGAAGAGCCAATTTTTCAGGGTCTGTTTATTGCAAAAGAATACTTTGGAGCTTTTATACCAGAAGATACTCTCAATAAATTTGAACCCATTAAATCCAGTATTTGTTTTGAGGAAATATTTAGCGGGTTAATAAAGCAAGATCCAAATAGAAAATATCAATGTCTTGAAACGAATCGTCTTGCCAATTTGAAAAAAGTGAAAGGGGTCTGGAATAAATCACGTATTATATTTGGATACGCATTTCCATCTAAAGAGTTCATGATACATTGTTATTCCATAAAGAATGAAAAGCAAATCTATAGATACTATTTAACTCGTTCAGGCAAAGTTATTCAATTGGGGATAACTATCTTGAGGCAATTGCCAAATTATATTCTTAGATCTACGTTTGGAAAGTAACTT
>CAZALZ010000025.1:0-11035 GCA_964486475.1 uncultured Gammaproteobacteria bacterium
CTCAGTATGGGGCTGCAATAGTTGTTGGACTTATAGCTCTTCTCTCCCTAAAAGAAGTATTTTCAGCATCTGAAAAATGGAATAAGTACCTTAACAATTCCTTTAATATGGCAATTATTCCTTTGTTCTTCAGCTTTGCTGCAATTGTAGTTTTTAATGTTATAGCTATTATCAGACCCTGATTACAGCTTTTATAGAGAATTCTATTATTTTTTATTTTTTTATTACCAGCAGCTAATTTTTTATTTTTTTGAATATTTCTATCACAAAGCCTGTTTTATTTTTATTAATCCAAATGCTTTTTGTAACTGAGGTTTTACCAAAGTTGATGATTTTGTAACTGGGGTATTACCAAAGTTGAGGAAAATGCACTAAATGCAAAAAAATGGATTAAAATTGCTTATTTGATCAAAAAATTACATTTAGTACCTTTAAAATATAGGATTAGAGATCAAATCTGCATGATCCCGATTTTAAATGAACTTATAACAAACAACAATCAAAGATATTAATATGTTATAATATGCTTGCTGCCGAAAGTAGGATTCAAATTAAATGTTAATGAAAAATAGGGAGTTTTTGGAAAATGGCAAAACCAACTCTTCAACTATCATAATCGATGCCAACGCTAATTATTCAATGCGCCAATTTTTCTGAGAATCATAAATCTCAAAAAGTTTATGGATAGAAAATTCCATACATGAGGATTAATTCCATCGTACACAAAAATTTGATTTCAAATTTACAGCAAATTCGCGACACTACCGATAGATAAATACTTTACTTACACTGATTTTAAGAAAGTCTCAAAATATCGTCCAACTGCTTAGATAATGAGGGAAAATCCCAAAAAGGAAAACATTGACAAGTCCGTGCAGAACAACAACAAAGG
Organism: uncultured Gammaproteobacteria bacterium; assembly: GCA_964486475.1. Taxonomy (GTDB): domain Bacteria; phylum Patescibacteriota; class Patescibacteriia; order Patescibacteriales; family WJLG01; genus JBAZHE01. The sequence continues at coordinate 893 of CAZALZ010000025.1, forward strand.
GCAGGCTTCTTGTCTTGTAGAAAGCGAAGCCCATGAAAAGTCCTACAAACCCCGTATATAAAACTTCATGGAAAGTACCATATCCCGAGTGCATGAGACCGAATAGGAGCCCTGCAATTAGCACTGCTTCTTTCACACCAAGTGCATCTTCGAGCCTGGTCTGGAGGATTGACCTGAAAATAATTTCCTCAACTAAACCCACAAGGAACACCATTATAAAAGTGAGTATAAACAGATTTCCAATAGAAAAGTCCTGAATAAGGTAGCCTGGACGAATGGTCAGGTATTCTCCAAGCCCAAGCAGAAAGCCCAGTGGAATTGAAAGGATAATATAAGCCGGAAGATTCTTTGCAGTAATCCCGATACGCTCAAAAGAGGAACGTTGACTCATTACTATAATTCCCAGGGGAACTAAAAGAGGAGCGTAAACGAAAACGAAGGTATAAAGGGTTGTATTAAAAAATACAGGCATAGAAAGATTTACCAATCTAAGGATAGGGAGAAGCATTAGAGCCTGATAAATTCTGTATACTTTGAGATTCTTTACTACTATATCGGAAAGAGAAAGCGCAATTAAAACTCCGATATGTATCCAGATAGCGAGTTTCATTCTGCCTGCAAAAATAAGAAGTTCGGCTATGCCTATGCATACAACAGGTATTGCAATAAAGAGCCTGATCCTTTTGGCCTCGAGTTCTTCCAGATTTAGATCTTCAAGCCCGAATTTTTTCCAGATTTTATGCGGATAGAGCTCTTCTGGAGGATGTTCGATCAGTTCTTGCTCTTTTGAAGCCATATGTCGATATATTAGAAGAATCAGAAGGGCTACTCCAATTCCTACAAAAGCATAAATAATATCGACATATTGTTCGATTTGCGGGAAAGTCCCTGAACTCTCATCAGATAAAACAAATTTAGAAAAACCTGGTTCTCCCGCGTTGCTGGAAGGTACCAGTTTCAAAACAGGCCCTGGCTGTGAGGATGAGGAATTATTCGAGTCACTACAACAGGCAGGAGAAACTGCCATTAAAGCCAGACTCAACACTGAAATAATTAGTAGAAGATCTAGCTTTTTTTGTTTAGTATGAATAAATCTTTTTTTCATTGGAACTCCTTCTTTTACTCAGGGCTAACTCACTTCTATTTGTGCAGACCTGTCTGATATTCCACAGCTTCTTATTGTAAATGATATATAAACTTTTGTATATAGTTTGTTGTTTTAGATTAAAAGTTTTATTCCTTATACTCTATACCTGGGAAGATCAAGTTACATACCCCTATCAATGCTGAAGAGGCTGTCCAATTTTTTCTACCAGTAAGAAACTAACTCCCTCTTATTTAATTTAAAGTTGTTAAATGCTTCTTTTTCAAAAAATGCTTCCTTTTCATAATAAAAATGGTTCCATTTCGTAATATTTTGATCCTGAAATTGAATTGTCGGACATCTTTAAAGGCTTGAGTATGACTTGGGCGTTACGCAGTTTGATTTTTTCAACAGCTTTTCTATTAGATCGGCATATAGGATGCATGTCTCGAGTTAATTGTTCAGTAACATTTTTTCATCCTTTCCTGCCAGTAAATGCGAAGAGTGAAAAAAGGAGTCAAGATGACTTGAATTATTCAGAACTGCTGAGAAAGCCCGAGATAAGGTATAGATGCCTGCAGACTGGATATAAAATCAAGTAACTCTAATGATCTTGTTTCCATAGTTAGTTTCTTGTTTTCTTAGATTTATCATATTATGTCCCAGTTGCAGTATACTTTTAGAACACACAATTCAGTGATGAAATGATATAGTTATGTTAACTGAATACTATTTTATTCCCACTATTTTTCTTTTTATTAACACACCGTTATAATAACTCACTAACTTTATATAGAATCAACTGAATTAGTATATTTATTAAATAAGATTAGATGATTTATATAATCGGCCCCTATAAATTCCAAGCAGAGTAATTAAATTTATATTTCTCTGCAAATTAAAAGAAGAGCGTGTTAGTAAGACATCTTTGTTTTACGGTATACACCACTGGACTAAATATTGAATTATTATGGAATAGATAATATATTTTCATTATTAGAAGCTCGTCGTTTTAAAGTATATTTAAATTACATTAATTATCCGCATGGATCAAAATTCCATGATACGCAAAACACATTTACAAAATTAATTATGTGGTATTTATGAAAGTGGCTTTAAGAAAGGGGTACAATAAATGAGTAATGAGCTGCAGATGGGCAACAGCTCACAGGATGTAACTCAAAACGAGAATTTGCATGCTAAGGACACGGTCCCCCCAAATATAACCGTGATTCTTCCAGCCTACAATGAAGAACTCTCTATAGGAAGCGTTGTCCTACGGACGAAAAAGTATGCTTCCAGAGTTATTGTCGTAGATGATGCAAGTTCCGATCATACAGTTGATGTTGCCGAAATGGCAGGGGCAGAAGTAATCCGAAATCCAATAACCAGGAGAAATGAAATTTCCTTGAAAAAAGGAATTGAGGCAGCATCGGATTCTGATATTATAGTAATGATGAACCTTGGAGTTTGTCATGACCCAAGCCTGATACCCAGGATGATTTCTCCTATAAAGGATGGAAATTGTGAACTCTCAGTAGGAATTTGTTTTTCCAAGCTACAGAGATCTTCGGAAAATGTGCTTTTACTCAATAACAGAAGTACAGAATCAAAACCCGTTGGTTATCTTGCTTTCTCAAAAAATTGCATCTCAAAAATAGACGTTTCTCAGATTTCCCTTTTCTCTATGCGTTCTCTCATAAGTAACGCTGAAAGATCCGGCATAAAAGTACTGCACATAGATATTCAGGAAGAACACGAAGCTTCCCTTTTCAGGGCTTATAAGATCGGAGTTGTGGTGCCTGCCTATAATGAGGAACGCCTTATTCAGGAGACGATTGATGGAATTCCGGCTTACGTTAATAAAATCTATGTCATTAACGACGGAAGCAAGGACCACACTGCCGAGATCATTAATAGTATGACTGATCCCCGTGTGGTCCCAATTCATCATAAAACCAACAAAGGCGTAGGAGCAGCCATTATAAATGGGTATAAACGTGCCCTTGCCGATGAAATGGATTTAGTCGCTGTCATGGCAGGGGACAACCAGATGGACCCTTATCAGCTCCCAAAACTCATTATGCCCATTATTGAAGGCAAAGCTGATTATACAAAAGGAAACCGCCTCCTTTCCAAGGAAATGAGGCAGGGAATGTCTCCCTGGCGATCTTTTGGAAACGGCATGCTGTCCATGATAACTAAAATCGGCAGCGGCTACTGGAATATTGCCGACCCCCAGAACGGATATACCGTAATCTCAAGGTATGCCCTGGAAACCATCGACCTTGATTCAATTTATACTTATTACGGCTACTGCAACGATATACTGCTCAAAATGAATGCCTATGGCATGAGAGTAGTCGATGTGACAATGCCAGCCCGCTACGGCAGCGAAAAATCAAAAATCAAGTACGGAAAGTACATTCGTAAAGTAGCTCCCATGATTTTCAGGGGTTTCTTATGGCGCCTGAAGATGAAGTACATAGTACTGGATTTTCACCCCCTTGTGCTATTTTACTTTGCGAGCATGATACTTGTTCCCCTGGGTTTGATTTTTGGATTCTGGATCGTCCTGGAAAAGCTGTTTTTCCACGGGCCGGTTTCCCAGAACTATCCCCTGCTATTTGTATTCATTTTCCTAGTAGGCATGCAGTTCCTTCTCTTTGCAATGTTTTTCGATATGCAGGTGAACAAGGCGAACTATTCGAAGACGGCGTGAAAGCTGTATTAAATTTTTAATTTAAAGTTCGTTAAAAATGGAAATGTGATTAAAATGAGGCTTAAGACATAAACTGATTTTTAAAATTAAGCTATATAACAGAAGGTAGATTATGAGTTTAATTATTAAAAAAAAGAGGCGTGAAAATAACAGAGTATGTATGATTGCATATCGAGCACTACCTAAATTTTTCAATAGACTAAAAATAGCTCAATCTTTGTGTAACGATGGTTATGAAGTTGATTTCATTTGTCCAAATGAAGGGGATCAAAAGAAGACGGAAATGCTGGGGAATGTTTTAGTAATTCGAACCGGTAATAAGATGGGAAAATGGTGCGGGTATTTAAATCTCCTCAATAAGTACCTTTTGTTTTGTTTGAGATCATTTTCAGAGATAATCAAAATGAATAGAGAAAAAAGATACACTTTTTTCCATATACACACGCCTCCAGATTTTCTAATTTTGATAGCAATCCCATTGAAATTGATTTATGGTTCCAAAATAATATTAGATTTACATGATATGTTTCCAGAATCGGTGGATAGTAATTTAAATGTAAAAGGAAAGAGCATTATTGTCTACTTAGCGAAGATAATTGAAAAATTCGCAGTATTTTTTTCGGATGCAGTAATTTGCACAAACTCCTACGATAAACAGATAGTTGCCTCTCGAAATAAGATTAATCCAGATAATATATTTACTGTAATGAATGTACCTAATGTAAAACAATTTCAAATTGAATCATCGAAGAAAGAAGATTTTGAACTTAGCGGTAAATACATAATTTTGTTTGAAGGAACAATCTGGAAAAGAAGAGGTATTCAAACTGTTATAGATGCTGTAGAATTATTGAAAGATAAAATTCCTGTGTATTTTTTGATTGTAGGTGATGGTCCCTACAAGGAAGATTTAGAAAAAATTGTAGTTGAAAAAAATCTTACTAATTTTATTGAATTTACTGGGTGGGTAGATTTAACCACTCTGTCGAGATACCTTTCAATTTCGGATATATGTGTAATACCTTTCTTAAAAACGAAGGTAAACGATAGAGGAGTGCCAAATAAACTGTTTGAATACACTATTCATGAAAAACCAGTAATTGCTTCAAAATTAAAGGGAATGTCAATGACTTTCTCAAACGAGGAGGTTCTGTTTTGTGAGGCAGGTGACTCAAAAGATTTTGCAAACAAGGTATTATGGAGCTATGAAAACCCTGAAAACACTAAAAAAATGGTTTTAAGGGCAAAAAAACGATATCTGCAGGAATATACATGGAATGCTATGGAATACGAATTACATAGATGTTATGAGAGTTTACAAGAGTATAAAAAGGAAAATCTGGGAGACAAGGAACCTTACTCATCTCCCGAAAGTGTTTGATCTTAGCGGGAATTATTATGAGACTAGGTATAATTCTTGGAACGCGTCCCGAAATTATCAAAATGTGCCCAATTATCCGAGAATGTATTAAACTGGACTTAAATTACTTTGTGATACATACTGGCCAACATTATTCATATGAACTGGATAGAGTTTTCTTTGAACAGCTAGAACTGCCTGATCCAGACTATAATCTGGATACGGGTTCTGGAACTCATGGAGAGCAGACCGGAAAAATGCTAATAGAAATTGAAAAAGTTCTCATGAATGAAAAGCCTGATATAGTTTTTGTTCAGGGAGATACAAATACTGTTGCTGCAGGCACACTGGCAGCGGTAAAACTTGGAATTAAGGTTGGGCACATTGAAGCAGGGCTTAGAAGTTATGATAAAAACATGCCAGAAGAGATTAATCGAATATTAAGTGATCACCTTTCTGATTACCTCTTTGTCCCAACTGAAGAAGCAAGATCTAATCTCTTAAAGGAAGGAATAGATGAAAATAAAATATTCTTAACATATAACACAATTACTGACTCTGTATATCAAAATATTGAGGTTGCCAGAAAAAAGTCCAATATATTGAATAAACTAAACTTGAAGCCCAAAGAATACTTTTTAGTCACTTCTCATAGGCAAGAAAATGTTGATGTGAAAGATAGAATAGTGGGCATAATAAGTGGTTTAAGTTTAGTAGCCAGTACATTTTCCATGCCAATTTTGTTCCCTATGCATCCTAGGACATTAAAACGGATTCAAGAGTTCAATTTGGAACTACCTGAAGGTGTCCAAATAACTGAACCTCTAGGTTTTCTGGACTTTTTGAACTTAGAAGCAAATGCAAAGCTAATTATTACTGACTCTGGAGGGCTTCAAGAAGAATCCTGCATTTTGAACGTTCCCTGTGTAACCTTAAGAGATAATACAGAGAGACCAGAAACTCTTGCAGTTGGTTCTAACATACTCGCATCTACTAATCCTTCCAGTATTCTGGAATGTGTGAATACAATGCTCAGTAAAGAAAACGGGTGGCCAAATCCCTTTGGAGACGGAACTTCAAGTAAACAAATACTATCGATTATCAGGAGTGAACTTTCATGAAAATATGTGTTGTAGGACTTGGATATATCGGATTACCTACTGCTTTGTTGTTATCCAATCAGAATGAAGTATTTGGCTGTGATATAAATAAAGAAACTGTGGACAAAGTCAATCAAAAAGTTCCTCCATTTATTGAATCTGGATTAGAAGAACTTTTACAGCACTCCAATTTAACAGCATTTACGCATCCTGTTGAAGCTGATGTGTTTATCATCTGTGTCCCTACTCCTTTTGATAAAGAAGTAAAAATGGCAGATTTAAGATACGTAAAAGCAGCTGTTGAGTCTATTGTACCATGCCTGAAGGCAGGTAATCTAGTTATTATTGAATCAACCATTACTCCCGGAACCTGTGAAAAGATTGTACTTCCAATATTAGAAAAATCTCAGTTAAAAGTCGGTAAGGATCTATATCTTTCACACTGTCCTGAGAGGGCGATTCCTGGCAAAACGTTTGAAGAAATGGTGAACAATGATCGCATAGCCGGAGGATTCGATGATAAGTCTTCGAATTTAACTTTAGAAGTTTATAAATCTTTTGTAAAAGGAAATATCTATAAAACAAATATTCGCACTGCAGAGTTTGTAAAATTAATGGAAAACACTTTCAGGGATGTGAATATTGCCCTTGCGAGTGAATTTGCGATTTTGTCCTCCGAAGTAGGAATTAATGTACATGAAGCTATTCAATTAGCAAATAAACATCCAAGAGTTAATATTCTAAATCCAGGTCCAGGTGTTGGTGGTCATTGTATAGCAGTAGATCCATGGTTCTTAACTGAAAATACAATTAATGCGAAACTCATAAACACCGCAAGAGAAGTAAATGACGGAATGCCTTCTTACGTCTTGTCAATGGCTAAAGGGATCCTGGATGTACAGAATATAAAAAATCCTACTGTCACTATTTTTGGAGTTGCGTATAAATCTAACATTGATGATACTAGAGAAACTCCTGCTTTAAAATTAATCAAGTTATGTGAAAAAGAAGGGTGGACTGTAAAGATATATGATCCATTAGTAAAGGTCTTTGAATATCCATTACTGCCATTAGAAGAAGCATTAAAGGAAACAGACCTGATAATTGTAGAAACAGGTCATAATAAATTTAAAGAATGTGATTTAAAACTTATTTCTACCCTCGTAAGACATAAAAATGTAATCGATACGGCAAATATTATTAATGAAGAAAAATATGTTGAAAATGGATTTAATGTAAAAGTATTGGGCCATAATTAATTTTTGTAATTTATTTTATATTTTTTATCTGTTTAGTAATATAAAAAAAGGAATATGGAGAACTGTTTGTTAAACAATAACAGAATTCAAGGCAGTATTATTTGGAGAGCTAACCCGTGAAAAATGAAAAATTAATTTGGAACTCCACTAAGTCCCTTTATAATTGGACAAAAAAAGAAAACTATTGTGGTTGGGACATTTATGATGCTTTAAATAGCGAACTAGTAAAAAAAATGTGCATGGGTTTTTCCTTTCCAAAGATATTAATCACACAGTTTAACAAATATTCTCCAATAAACTTCAGACCAATTCTTAGGATTGAAAAAGGAATAGATGCAAAAGGAATGGCTCTTTTTGCCCAGTCTTTTGCAAAATTATACAATATAACTAATGATGAGATGTATAAACAAGATCTCAATAAATGCATGGATTTTTTTAAAGCAGAATCTGTTAAATCCTCTTATCAGTATGATTGTTGGGCGCATTATTTCGACTATACGGCAGGAGATAAAAGTATTTTATCTCCAAGAGTGCCTGATGCAATCACAACTTCAAATGTTATTAAAGCATTAGTTGACAGTTATTTTATTTTAGAAAATGATGAATTAAAAAATATGGCAAAGAGTGCCTATAATTTTATGAAACACTATCTTCTAAGAGAAACAGACCAGGGTCTATCTTATATCATGTATAGTCCAGTAGATGAGATAAAGCTGGTAATCAATGCTTCTGCACTTGGTCTTGAAGCAATTTCTAAGCTACTTATGTTATTTAAAGACGACCCAGATATGAAAGAAACAGCCTCAAAGCTTTGTGATACAATATTGAAAACTCAAAAAGAAGATGGTTCATGGGCATATAGTATATACCAGAATGGTAAAGAAAGAATCCAAATTGATTTTCATCAGGGTTTCATTCTTGATGGATTACTTGAGTATCTTAAGTTTGTTGAAGCTGATAAAAAGAGTGAAGTACTTGGATGTATTCACAAGGGCATCAAATTTTATAGAGAAAAACAGTTCTTGGAAGATGGCAGATGCCATTTTAGGTATCCACGGTTTTATCCAACAGAAATACATGCTCAAGCTCAAGGGATTATCACTTTCAGTAGATATAGTGTCTTTGATCCAGAATTTCTTGATTTTGCAAGTAAAATTGCACGTTGGACAATCCAAAATATGCAGGATGATTCGGGATATTTCTATTATTATAAACACCGTTTTTTCAGAAATAAAATTCCCTATATGAGATGGGGGCAGGCTTGGATGATGTTGGCTTTATGTACGTATCTGGAAAAGCAGAGGTTTGCGCATGCCTAAAATACTTATGTGTGGTCCTGTAGCTGCTTCTGGTGGGGTTTCTGTCCATACTAAATTTTTGGTAAAATCTCTGTCTGATCTGGGAAACAATATTATTTTTTTTAATTTATATGAGAAGAAAAGTTTTTTGAGTAGCTCCGTCTCTAAAATTTATCAACGAACATTTGGAATAATTATTACAGCAATCAAAAAAAGAAATGAATATGAAATTATTCATGTTCAGACTTCTGGTGGCATCGCCAGTTTTGTATCATCTATTACTGGCTGTTTGATTGCAAAAATTCTACATAAAGCTTCTATAATTACATTTCACCATTCTAATACTGAATTATTTGTCCGAAAATATAAAAAACTATTCAGAATAATGCTAAAGCATACTAATAAATTAATACTAGTTTCAGATGGACAAAGAAATATAGTTGCAGATTTATTTCCAAATTTCTCTGATAAATTAGTAGTTATTCCAAATGGTTATAATTCCAAATTGTTTTATCCTAGGTCAGAAAATGAATGTAGAGATTTATTAGGTTTGCCTTTTGAAAAAAAAATAATAATCGAGATTTCGAACTTAATCGAATCCAAAGGGCATAAATATCTCATAGATGCAATGAATATTCTCTCCCAAGAAAGAGATGACATACTGTGTTATATCATTGGAACAGGTCCTCTAAAAGAAGATATAACTTCTTATATAAAAAAATTGAAATTAGAAAATTATATAAAATTAATTGGTTGGAGGCCCGATGAAGAACTTCCTATCTGGATAAATTCCTGTGATATATTTGTGCATCCAAGTCTTGCTGAAAGTTTCGGAATTGTTCAAATAGAAGCAATGGCTTGTGGGAAACCTGTAGTTTCTACTTATAATGGAGGAAGTGAATCAGTTATTGTTTCTCAAGAATATGGACTATTATGTGAACCTGCGAATTCACAAGAACTCGTTAATAATATCCTAAAAGTTTTTGATACTCAATATAATATGAGAAAGATTGTCAACTACGCTAAAAAATATTCATGGGAAAAAATTGCAGTGGAGACTGAAAATGTATACAAAAAGATTTTGTGAAAAGAATCTTTACTCGTTATTATATAGTAATAAAAAATTGAATAAGGAAAAATCTGACTCTGTTCCAAAATTCAGTGATTTTTGTATTTATTGATTGAAAATCTGAATTAGCAAGAAGAATTCAGTACTCATCAAGATCAATAGCGATGGTTAGCTCGTGCAACTGAGCAATGCGATAAAGTAAATGATAGTATGATGAAAGACCTGAATGTACCCAAGATAGAAATGGACGA
>CAZALZ010000026.1:0-10935 GCA_964486475.1 uncultured Gammaproteobacteria bacterium
CTGTTGAGGAAATTCAAGATATCGTGGAAGAGACTTTAATTGAGAGTAAAAATATCCCTATGGCTAAATCTTTCATTCTTTATCGCGACCAACATCGCCAGTTGCGCGATATGAGTGAAAAGACCAATGACGAAAAGTTAATGGAGGATTACCTCGGACAAGCTGATTGGCGCTTAAAAGAAAATAGCAATATGGGATTTTCCGTACAAGGACTGAATAATTATATCGCGTCATCGATATCGGCTAAATATTGGCTGAATAAAATGTATCCTAAAGAAATTCGCGATGCCCATGTTAACGCCGATTTCCATATTCATGATCTTGGCTTATTGGCGCCGTATTGCTGCGGCTGGGATTTAAAAGATTTGTTGGTTAAAGGGTTTTCCGGGGTGAAAGAAAAAGTCCAATCAAAGCCGCCGAAACATTTTCGCAGCGCCTTGGGGCAATTGGTTAATTTTCTTTATACGATGCAAGGTGAAATAGCCGGTGCCGGCGCCGTTGCTAATTTTGACACTCTAATGGCTCCTTTTGTCCGTTACGATAATCTTAATTATGGCGATGTCAAGCAGGCTATACAGGAATTTATTTTTAATCTTAATGTCCCGACCAGGGTCGGCTTTCAAACTCCTTTTATAAATGTTACGATGGATGTCAAGCCGACGCCGTCGATGATGGAGGAAAATATTATTATCGGCGGCAAGATAATGCCTGAAAAATACAAGGATTTTCAAAAAGAACAGGATATGTTCAATGAAGCTTTCGCCGAGGTTATGCTGGAAGGCGATGCGACCGGTCGAGTTTTTGCCTTCCCTATACCGACATACAATATTGATAAAAATTTCGAATGGGATAGGGCTTCTTTGAAAAAGGTTTGGGAGGGCACGGCCAAATACGGCATTCCGTATTTTTCCAATTTTGTCAATTCCGACATGAAATTGGATGATGCCCGCAGTATGTGCTGCCGCCTGCGCCTTGATAACCGCGAACTGCGCAAGCGCGGCGGCGGGTTATTCGGCGCCAATCCGCTTACCGGCTCAATCGGAGTCGTGACCATGAATCTTCCGCGCTTAGGCTTCCTATCTCGCGATAAAGAAGATTATTTTTCCCGTTTAGCGCATTTAATGGATTTGGCCAAAGAAAGTTTGGAAATAAAAAGAAAAATTATTGAAAAATTAACCGACGACGGCTTGTATCCTTATTCCAAGTTCTATTTAGCCGATGTTAAGGCTCGCTTCGGGAAATTCTGGCAAAATCATTTTTCCACCATCGGTTTATTGGGAATGAACGAGTCTCTTTTAAACTTCATGAAAAAAGGAATTTCCGATCCGGAAGGCAAAGCTTTTGCTATTGAAGTTTTGGATTTCATGCGCGAGCGTTTGAAGGATTATCAAAATGAGACGAATAATTTATATAATCTTGAGGGGACTCCCGGGGAAGGAACGACTTACCGTTTTGCCAAAAAAGACAAGGAATTGTATCCGAACATAGTTTGCGCCAACAGCGAGGCTGTCCGCCTAAACGGCGCTGACCCCTATTATACGAATTCCACGCATTTGCCGGTCGGTTATACCGGTGATATTTTTGAAGCTTTGGAATTACAGGACGATTTACAAATTAAATATACCGGCGGCACTGTTTTGCATGGATTTTTAGGACAAAAAATCAGCGATCCGGAAGCGGCTAAACGTTTAGTGAAAAAAATAGTGAACAATTACAGACTGCCGTACTTTACCATCACTCCGACTTTTTCTATTTGTCCGAAACATGGTTATATTCCAGGCGAGCATAAATATTGCCCTAAATGCGACGCGGAAATCGGTTTTAATTCCGCCGCGGACAAAAAAGCGGAAGAAGGCCGGGCGGAAGAAGCCCCTATTGAAAATTCTTTTCAAAAACAAGATGAAAAAGATTTTCCCGAGAGAAATATTATAAGCGCTATGGCTTGAAACAATCTTATTAATTTTAAAAATAAAAAATAAAAATAAAATTGGAATTATTTAATTAACAGCAAGGCTTGATTATCGGCCGGCTCTTGATTCTTAATTCTTAATTTTTCAAGGAGTTATGAGTCCGATTAAAACTCAAAGACAAGAATGCATTATTTATTCCAGAGTTGTCGGCTGGTATACGCCGGTCAGCAACTGGAATAAAGGTAAAAAGTCCGAGTTTTCCGATCGCAAGACTTATGAAGTAAAGGAAAGCGAAATTTGATATTTTTCCACTTGTCTCTTTGATATTTTATTGTTATGATTTGTATGGTTGGTATGAGCCGCGCCCGCCCATTTGATTAATAGAAAATAAAAGCCATGAAAATAGGTGGATTGGAAAAATTCAGCATGATAGATTTCCCCGGTTGTTTGTCCGCCGTTGTTTTTACTAAAGGTTGCACTTTCCGCTGTCCGTTTTGCTATAATCCCATGCTTGTCCTGTCCGAAGACAGGAATAAAAATAGCTTTTTGCCGCAAGGCATAGAGCAAGAAAAAGATCATACTCTTACCGAGGATGATCTTTTCCGTTTCTTAGAGAGCCGTCGCGGCAAGCTTGACGGAGTGGTAATATCTGGAGGCGAGCCGACAATGCAGCCGGATTTGCCGATGTTTATAAGCAGAATTAAAAAACTCGGATTTTTAGTCAAGCTTGATACTAACGGGTCAAACCCGGAAATGCTTAAGAAAGTTTTGGATTCCGGAGATGTTGCTTATGTTGCCATGGATATTAAGGCTGATGAAGATAATTATGCCCGCGCGGCCGGAGCAGAAATTGATTTGGTTAAAATTAAAAACAGTGTTAAGATAATTAAAGAGAGCGGCCTCCCTTGTGAGTTTCGCACGACTTGTGTGCCGGGCTTTATTGATGAGGATATTATAAAAAGAATGGGGGAGATGATAAGGGGCGCTGATAAATGGTATTTACAGAACTTTAAGTCGGATGCCGAGCTGATTAACAAAAGCTTGTTCGGCTTGCCGGGATTTACCGAAGATCGAATGAATAAATTTTCTAATTTAGGCCGCGGATATGTAAAAATTTGCGAGCCGAGATAATTTTTATGAGCATTGATCCGGAATTCAAAAAAATATGCGATGATGTGGCCGAAATAAAAGCGGCTGTAAGAAAAATAAAAAACCATTTTATCAGGGAAGAAATACTTTCTTGGTTAAAAATAGTTTTATTGTTGGTTCCTTTTGTTGTCGCCGCGATTTATTTAATGCCGGTTATACAAAAAATGCTGGTACAGTATCAAAATTTATTTAATCTTTCCTCCAATATTATTTCCGGCGATATGCAACCGGAAGATGTTTCCGAATACCTTACTCCGGAGATTTTACGGAAATTGGAAAAATTGCAGAATTAAATAATCTTTATGCTGGAAGCTTTAATTTTGGGAATTGTCCAAGGGTTGACGGAATTCTTACCGGTTTCCTCCTCCGGGCATTTGATTTTAATCCCCTATATCTTCAACTGGAAGTATAACGGGCTTTCTTTTGATGTCGCTTTGCATGCCGGCACGGCTTTCGCTTTATTGGCTTTTTTTTGGCGCGATTGGCTGTTGATAATAAAAAACGCTTTTGTTAAATCCGCTACAGGCGAAGAACAGGTCGGATATCCGAAAAATTTATTTTGGCAAATTATTGTCGCCTCAGTTCCGGCGGCTATCGCCGGCTTATTAATCGAGGATTATGTAGAAAATATTTTCCATTCCGTTTTATTGCTTTCTTTTAATTTGGCTTTTTTTGGCTGGCTTCTGTGGTTTGTCGATAAAAAATCAGAAAATTCATTAAAAACGAACGATATTACTTTTAAAAAGTCTTTTATGATCGGTTTATTCCAGATCGCCGCTTTAATCCCCGGAGTTTCCCGTTCTGGCATAACTATAACAGCCAGTCGCCTGACGGGGTTGGATCGCGAAGCCGCCGCTCGTTTTTCCTTTCTTTTGGCCACTCCGGTTATTTGCGGCGCCTTTGTTTTGAAAATTCCGGAAATTCTGCAAGCCAAGCTGGAATTAAGTTTTTTATTGGGTGTGGCCGCGTCTATGGTTTTCGGTTTTGCCGCCATTAAAATCCTTCTTGTTTATTTAAAAAAAAGCGATTTTTCTTTATTTTTTCGGTATCGGTTTTGTCTGGCCCTTTTGGCGGCGGGCGTTTATTTTTTTAGAGTTTTTTAAATTTTGTTCAAGGCATTTCGGACAGCGGCAACCGCGCGGTTTTATATACATATTGAAGTATTCCTTTCCGTAATTATAAGTAAGCTCCTCCCCGGCCTTAATATTTTTTTCAGCGTAAATAAGAATTTTTTTTCCTTTTATTTCCGGCGCGCAATTCGGCCGGCAAGAATGATTAATGTAGCGGCTTAAATTTTCATGTTTTCGCCCGTCAACCGTCCAACGGGAGTTGATGTTGAAAAGATAGCGCCCGCCGCGCTTATTCGCTTCCTCTTCTGAAATCAGTTCTCCAGAATATTCAATGATAAAACTTTTTTTCTTAATATTTTCATTGGTAAAAACTCCCAGCCCGGCGCTGGAACGTTTTACTGAAAGAGAAAAAGGGGAGTTATGTTGATATTTTTTCATAAATTTGATTCTAAAACAAAATAATCGCGAAAGCGATTAATTTGTCCGACTTTTTAATTGTATCATACGGAACGCCAAGCGCAAGGTTTTTATCTTTATTATTTTAAATGTCTTTGGTTGGCGGGAAGGATCGCAAAGCACTTGCCAAAAAAAACTTTCATCAATGAAAATAAACAAATTGCAAATTATTGTTAATTTTCTGAGGCTGTCTCTTATTGCGGCGATTTTTATTTCCGTTTTTTATAGCAGTTGGTATAATTTGCTGATATCATTTGCTACTTTGCTTTTGACATTTTTCCCGGTTTGGCTGGAAAAAAAATATCGCATAAATATCCCTCTGGACTTTGAGTTTGTTATTATTTTTTTTGTGTACGCTTCCTTGTTTTTAGGGGAAATCGGGAAATTTTACGATCGTTTCTGGTGGTGGGATATTTTTCTGCACAGCACTTCGGCGATAGCCTTGGGTTGCGTGGGATTTATTATTTTATTTTTTCTTTTAAAAGCCAAAAGAATAACCAGTTATCCCGGCTGGACGGCTCTTTTTTCTTTTTGTTTCGCTTTATCCATCGGAGCGCTTTGGGAGATATTTGAATTTTCCATAGATCGGATTTTTGGTTTTAATATGCAAAAAAGCGGCCTAACGGATACAATGTGGGATTTGATAGTCGATTTCTTTGGAGCCTTATTAACTTCCTTGTCCGGTTATGCTTATATGAAGGGCAGTCAGCGGTCCTTTTTCGTTCGGCTGATTAAGATGTTTTTAAAGAATAATTATAACTTTTCCGAGAAAATTTAAATTTAGTTTAATGATTCTTATTTTATATAGAAATATTGAATTTTTTGCTTTTTTGCTTTCTAAATGCTATCTTTATTATTAACTATAGTATTAAATAATCATAATAACTATGCAAAAGAATATTAGATTTTTTTCCATTCTTTTTCTGTTTTCCACGATATTTCTTGGGATTGGTTTTTTTGCCAACAAGGCCATTGCCGAATATTCCGACCCGGATGCTTTTGAAATGACTGATTCCGAAACCACAGAGAGTTGTACTTCTTGCGGCGAGGTGTCTTTTGATTTCTCTATTCCTTCCACTAATTTGAGTGATGAAGGAGGTGATGAAGGAGGTGATGAAGGAGGAAGTAGCGGTGGAGGAGGCGGAGGAAGTAGCGGTGGAGGAGGCGGAGGAAGTGGAGGAGGTGGAGGAGGCGGAGGAAGTGGGTCAGTAATTAATAATTCTAATACGGAAACAACAACCGATGCGTTAGTCGCGCCAATTACGGCGGAGGAAGAAAAAGAACAAACAAAAGAAAAAGAGATTTCAGTTGAAAAAAAAGCTGATTATTCATCCGTTAAAAGTTTGTTTGGCGTTGACAAGGCAGCGGCTGAAAACATAAGTTCCGAAGAAGCGAAAACGATAGTTGCTCGTGATATAAGAATTAAGTTTAGCGAAGGTAATGACAAGCTTTATGGTAAAATAATTGTCAATTCGGTTTCAGTCAGTGAAAAAGTTAAAATAGCGGTGGCTTATTTTATAGAATTTGGTACGCAAACAACCGTTGGTCTTGGTTCCGGCGAAAGAACCGGCGTTATTAATTCATATATTTCCGCTTTTGGCCGAATCCCCAGCGCCGATACTGATTGGCAAGACGTGGTTAAGATCGCCAATGGGCGCTGGCCCGCAGAAAAGAACCTATCAGCCGAAGCTAAAGCCGCTGAAAAGTTTAAAAAAATTTATTTAAGAGTTGCCGATATGAATAATGCCAATGACAATGCGGCTGTAACGATCATGGCTTATGGTTTAAGGCCGGCCAACAGGAATTTAAACAGCGAAAAAGCGGCTATCTTATCTTTTAAGTATATATATAAAAAAAATCCAAGCACGGCAGAAGAGTGGGATATTGTAAGAGCTATTGCTTATTCCGGGGCTAAAAGATAATTAAAAAATGCCCGACACATTTCTCAGTGTCGGGCTTTTGCTAATCTCTTTCGCGC
Organism: uncultured Gammaproteobacteria bacterium; assembly: GCA_964486475.1. Taxonomy (GTDB): domain Bacteria; phylum Patescibacteriota; class Patescibacteriia; order Patescibacteriales; family WJLG01; genus JBAZHE01. The sequence goes on from CAZALZ010000026.1 coordinate 6,564, forward strand.
CTTGGAAGGTCATCCAGGGGCACTTCAAAATGGTTGGTATGATCCCAACCGCTAAAAATACTATCAGAGGAGATTTTTACAATCCCTCCATTGCCGATCATTGAGACAATGTCCGGCAAGAAAGAGAGGGAAATGTACCCTGTGTCGCATTTCAGCCACATCCATTGGGAACTGCTATCGCGACGGTTTTCCATCGCGATATAACTGAATAACTTACCCCCCTTATATAAAGCGGGGATTGGAACCGCCCGAGACAATCTTGGGGAGATGGAGTAGGCAGAATCCTCGCTCCAACTTCCCGCCGGTAAACTTTCTAACTCAAAAAAGAACTTTATCCCTTCTAATTCGGAAAAAATAAGAGATAAAGTATCTCTGCTCTTCTCAATCAAGTCAATAGTATCCCAAGCAGCAAACTCCCGGTCGTAAATACTGAAAGTTAATTTGATCCATGGCCATTTTTTTATATTCCAAAAACTGGCCAATACAGCATAATTATCTTTAGGAATTTTTACAACAGTTGTTGTGCAAACCCCGTCAATAATAGGGAAATTACGATTGATTTTTTCGCCGCTATTATTTAATGGGGTGAATTCCAGGGTGGCGGCGTTTATTACGTTGACACGATAATCAGTTATCCTTTTTGTGTCTTTCGCGTTAATCGCGCTTTTCGCGGCCGCCCGGTTTTTTACTTCTTCGATGTTAAGATTAAAATAGCAAACCCCTTTTAATTCTGTCCTTGTGTCAAAAACGGTTTCGTCCGGTATAGTATCGTTATAAAGATTGACTTCCTCTATGAAATATTCTTCCAGGTTTGCCTCCCTTATCGGATTCTGGTCGGCACAGCCCAACAACAACGCAAAAAACAACACTACAATAATGTCCATAATAATCTCCTTTTGATTTATAGCATTTTTTATTTTATTTGTTAAAGAACAATATTAATTTAATCATTTTATATATATTATGTCAATATTTTTCTGGAATTTTTTGACAAACAATAAAAAGAATGCTTAACTTAATAATTGCATGGCGATAGCCTTGCCGGTACTTTTAAATAGAATATAAACCATTTAAAGGAGTTAAAAAAATGAGATATTCGGTTGTTTTTCTCGCTGTTCTATCTGTTGTTTTAAGTTGTGCCACCCCAAATCCGACAGAATCTTCTTCCCGGGGCGGAAAAGAAACGGTAACCGACAACGATACCGATACCTTGATCGTTGACGGCGATTCAACTTTTGGAGATCTGTATTTTGAGTTTGATGTTAAGGAGCTGTTGGAAGGGCTGGGTGATTCCAGTGGTTTTGGTTTGAAGAAAAAACTTACAAATCGGACTTCCTTGCTTTTGTACAAGGTTGGGAAACTTTCCGATATCCAGTTCGTTTTTACAAATCCTGTCGGAACATCGGTGAAGTCGAGCTATCAAATTGACTCCACCGGCAAATGTCAAGTGGGCGTAATCAGGATTACGCGCGACATTTACTATGTAGCTGTCGGGTTTTCGGGAACTACCATTTGTCCTTGGTATCCAAAAGATTCGTCATATTCCATTTCCAGCGAATATTTTTTCGCGCTGGACACGGTGAACTTAAAGAAAAAATCCAAGGATACTTTGAAGCTTGTTTTATGCGAAACTGGCCGCGCAAAATATTTTGTATCGGTCAAGGATCCCTTGGGAAAATATACCGACGGGAAAAAGTATTTAATTGCAGGATCGGAGGTTAAAGCGCTTTATTCCGGCAGTGAATTAAAACATCAAATTTCCTGCCGAAACAATGACACGGTTGCAAAATTTACCATTACCGACGACACCGGGAAAGTCTCGTTTAGTTTTCCTTTTGCCATCGATTCGGTTTTTAATGACGATATCATTGAGTGCTCGGTAAAAACAGATACCGGCGGGGTTTATGTCGGCGACATTGTGTTCGAGTATCGGGTCGCTCTCAAGGCGACCAAAATGGAATTCAAAGACGGCGAGATGCTTATATATTTCAACCGTCTTGGAAAAATGAGTGTCAGTGCCGGCTCAAGTTTGAGAGTTTGCCTGGGAGACACTACAAATCTTGTTAAGAAAGGAGAAGTGGCGGGAGGTTTTGAGGGTGGATACATCAAATGGACGCCGGAAAAAACCCTAAAGGCGGGATCGTATTCAATCGAAGCTAAAGGCTTCGTTGATGAATATGGGAACGAATCTCCCATATTCAAGATCCTAATGATGATAGGGTAGCTAAGTATACCCGGAGCGCGAGAACATCTCGCGTTATCCGGGTTTTTTATTTCCTTGACAAAATTTTTAAAGTATTGTAGTTTTTATTGTTAATTGTTCTTTTTAACCCCCCCCATCACTTTACTAAAAAAAGAGGTAAAAATGGAATCAAAAAGACTCATTGAGTTTCTAAAAATTAAGTCAAGAGCAGATCTGCTTAAGGAGATAAACTCCGCCGAAAGGGAAATTTATTTTCTTGAAAACCCTCTTGAAAACCCCGAAAATAATCATAAAAACGGAAAGTATTATTCATTGATTTCAGAGACAATTGTAGTAAGGAAGTCCGATATATCAAATTTTCCCGTAATTTTTTCAGGGATTATTAATAATGGACAGCCTTTCCCTAATATTTTTTTAATTGAGTTAATGGAAGAAAAACATCTAAAACTCAGCTTGTTGTTTGATCGGGAGTTAGATGCCCTGGGGTTTATTAAAATTTTTTCTTGGATCATTGGTTTTGATCCTAAAAAAATAAATGATTTCCCGGAGATGTATGTTTATCTCTGGGAAGTTTGAAGGTCGATATTTTTTTGTATATCGGCCTTTTTTTAATTCAAAAAAGACAAATAAAGAATTTTGAACGTCTTTTAGCCTGTTTGGCGCAGCAATTTGACAAAAACTTCTTTATTTGTTAAATTTTTCTTAATTATTATTAATATTTTAAATATGAACGAACAGAATATATATTTATCGGTCGTGGTGCCAGTTTATAATGAAGAGGGCGCAGTGGAAAATCTCCACCAAGAGATTTTTAAGGCTTGCCGGGAAATCGGTAAACCTTTTGAGATTATTTTCGTTAATGACGGCTCGACCGATAAAACCTTGGAGATAGCTAAAAATTTAAAGCCGCTTAAAATAATCAGTTTTCGCAAGAATTTCGGCCAAACAGCCGCTATGGATGCCGGTATTAAAGCTTCTTGCGGCTTTTATGTCGCCACTCTGGACGGCGACGGGCAAAACGATCCTTCGGATATAATTTATCTCATAAAAAAACTTGAAGCCGATGACTTGGATATAGTTTCCGGCTGGAGAAAAGATCGTAAAGATAAATTTTTTAAGAAATTCTTTTCCCGCTGTGCCGCCATGGTCAGAAAATTTTTAATCAACGACGGAATTCATGACAGCGGCTGTTCGCTTAAAATTTATAAAAGAGAATGTTTTAAACATCTTGACTTGGTCGGGGAAATGCATAGATTCATTCCGGCTCTTTTAAAAATTAAAGGATTTAAGGTCGGGGAGTTGCCGGTAAAACATCATCCGCGGCTTACGGGAAAAACCAAATATAATTTCAAAAGAGGCTTTAAAGGCATATTGGACATGATGTCTATTTGGTTCTGGAAAAAATATTCCAGCCGCCCTTTGCATTTTTTCGGCGGTATCGGCATAGTTTTGGTTGTTGTTTCAATCATTTCGGCCGCAGCCTCGGTATATGAAAAATTAGCCCTGGGCCGCGATCTCTCGGACACGGCCTTTACTGATCTTTCTATGTTCGGTTTTATGATCGGCCTGCAATTTTTTGTTTTTGGTCTGATTGCCGATATTCTTTCCAAAACCTATTTTAATGTTACGCGCGACAAGGTTTATGATGTTAAAGAAGTGATAGAAAATAAATAAATTTTAATTTTTTCTAATCCTTGCTATAATATTAATAAATTAAAATTAATCTATAAAATTTATGAGAAGAACAGAAGGGCCAATATGGGCTGTTGATGGAGGTGCTAAACCAGATAATGCGGATTTGAAAAAATACGAAATATTTGGTGATTTGGAAACAGACTACAATACTTTTATGCTTCTTTGCGATGGCGAAAATATTTTAGCCTCTAAGGATAAAGATGAAATTTTGACTGATTTGATAAAAAAGAAAGAGGCTTGGGTTGCAACAGCCGAAATGGAAAAAAATGAAGATGACTTGAGTTTATTATTGGATAAAATCGATGTGGCTCGAAAAATCATAGAATATTATTCAAAACCATAGAAAAGAAGTTTAAGATAAAACAGGTCCCGCAAGGGCTTGTTTTTTTGCGGTTTTCGTGATAAAGTGCAGTCGTTTAGAGGTAGGGAGGGATAACGGGCAGAAATGCTTGTTTTTTAATGTCTAAAGATAAA
>CAZALZ010000027.1:0-10340 GCA_964486475.1 uncultured Gammaproteobacteria bacterium
CCGTCAAAATCAAAAAGGATTGCCTTAGTTTTTCCCTTGAACAATATATTTTTCGCCAAAAATTCCGCAGTATAGTCTCGATATGGCAAATCGGCATTAATCATATTGTCCGCTTGCATTTTTTCCTTTAGAACACTGAGTTTATTTTTAAGCTCCTCCTTTTTACAAAACCATTTATCAGCCTCAACTAAAATTTCAAATTCAACGAACGAGCCTATGCCAGTCAAGCTATCTATGGAAATATTTTCCGTAAAACAATCTTGCTGCTTGCTGAAAGTCATTCTTTTTTTATTTACAGTCACATATTTATAATAACCGAGTGACAAAAGAATATCTTTTATTTTTTCAATCTCGCTTGGTGCTATTGAAGTGTTATGCTCAGCTTTAGCATACAGACTAGATAAAACACGGGACTTTCCTTTAAAGGTAAGCTCTGCCTTATCATTGCCACAACGCAATCTTAAGCAAGTTCTATTTCTTATAAACTCGCCGCTGATATCAGTAAAATATTCGTCATTCTCAATTATTTCATTGGACGAAAAATATCCTTCGTTCTTACATTTTTTTATCAGCTCATCCTTATTGTTTAGAAAAAATTTTTCCTCAACCTCGATTCGTTTTTCTGTTAACGAGGAATCATCGGTTTTTTTTGTCACCGTGGCCACAAGATATCTACCCTGTATATTTCTAAATTCTTTAAATTCAATATCTGCCACGCCGGAAAAAAAATTTTTAACAACCGTCTGAAAATTTTCCTTGGTAAAAAATGAACCGCCAACATCTTTTAAAAAACCTATATACCAATATTTATTTAAAATATTTGGAAAAAAACCGGTATCACTTGGCTTTTCTATTTCGACTATTATTATTTTTTTGGCAATAGAAAAACAGCTTTTAAATAAGCCGAAAAGCTCCTCGCGACTAGGAATGTGATGAAGGGTGTTGGCACAAAACGCCACATCGAAACAATTTTCCTTAAACGGAAGATAGGAGGCGTTATGATTAGTAAATAAAATCTTTTTACCATAACTTTGCCTCACCTTGATCTGGCTCCAGCTAATATCATTGGCCACAGCGAAATCAAAATTTTTTTTATTTGAAATATCATTAATAAAATTGCTATCGCCGCAAGATATATCGACTATAGACTTGCTATCACCAACTTCTTGACTTATCATTTCCAAAAACTGTTTTTTTTTCTTAAGCCCTGGCGTTAAAATAAATTTTTTTACAAAAAGATCATGAACGAGATAGCGATATTTATACTGTTCATTAGTAGATATTTCTTCGTCCAACGGCTTAGTTTTAAATTTTCTTATATACTCGGAACATATTTTAGCCGCCTCCTTATTAGCATACCTGTTAATACTGCCCAGCTCGTCATCGTTTATTTTTACAAATCTTCCTTGGATATTATTAAAATCAAGACATTGCTTGTTTCTAATTCTGGCCGCAAAAGCTATGCCGTGATGACGACATACTTCTTGCTGATAAATAAATTCGTTCTCAACAAAGGCAATCGGCTCAATTTCTCCTAACAATATCTCACTCTTACCCTCCTGGGTTATTTCTCCAGAAATTCTCCTTATCGCAGAATGGAGATCTTCGTTTTTTAATATGCTTCCCCCAGGCAACGACCAATACAGTTTTTCTTGGATATTTCTTTCTAAATAAATTTCTCCTTCTTGGTCATAAATAGCTAGCAAAATAAAGAATTTCCTTTTTAAACAATACTCAAATAATTCTTTTGAAACGTTGCCAGAATACTTAATGACTGGCAAATTATAAATCTTTTTATACACGTCAAAAGTATACTCGACGTAATCGGTCTTTTCCTTAAAAACTCCGTCTAAACAAAAATTATTCAATTCAGCTGCCATATTTTTTATTTTTTCAATCCTGCTCAAGCACTTTCTTCACTTTAATCTGATTTCCTTCCAAACCAGCTGGCGATTGAGTGAGAGCCGCGGCGATTTCCGCCTTATCCCAATCTTCGTATTCATCGGCACGTTCAACATCGGACAAACCGGTAACTTGCGCAGTCGGCAAAACACCGGTCGTGTCAACTTCCTTAAGCTGATCAATAAAACTCAAAATATTGGAAAGCTGGTCGGTCATGGTTTCAGTTTCCTCATTAGTTAATTCTATGCGGGCCAAATTGGCCACTTTTTTTACTTCGTCTTTGGATAACATTGTAGTATGGGGTATGTAGTATAGGGTATGTTATATGAATTAAAAAATCCATATTACATACTGCCGGCTACATACTACACTTTTAACATTTTAACAAAATCTTCTTCGTTTAATACTCTAACACCCAATTTTTCCGCTTTTGACAACTTACTCCCCGCTTCCGCGCCCGCAACGACAAAAGACGTCTTTTTACTGACCGATTCCGAAACATTTCCGCCCAATTCTCTTATCTTATCCTTGGCTTCGTCCCTTGTCAAACTTTCCAGAGTTCCGGTTAAAACAAAGGATTTTCCGGCCAGCGAGCCGCCTTGGGCGGAAACGCGTTCTTCGGTTTTTAGACTGATGCTGTTTTTCTCCAATTTTTCCAAAATTGCCAGATTTTTCTTATCGCGCCACCAATTAAAAATACTTTCTGCCACGATCGGCCCGATATCGGGCATGTTTTTAATTTCTTCCATGGATAAACCGGAAAAATAATTAACGATTTTACCAATACTAAACACTTTCCCGTCCGAACCATCCCCGCCTCCGGCGCCGCTTCCTATAAAGGAAATAAATTCTTTTGCCAAGGTTATTGCGGTTTCTTCGCCGACATGGCGGATTCCAAGACCATAAAGAAAGCGAGAAATATCTATCTGCCGGCGAGAATTAATAGAGTCTATAATATTTTTCGCTTTTTTTTCGGCAAACCTTTCCAAAGGTTTTAAATCACCCTCGGCTAAAAAATAAAAATCAGCCACATCTCCGACCAAGCCTTCTTTAAATAATTGTTCCACGATTTTTTTACCCAAACCGTCGACATCAACGGCGTTTTTGGAAGTCCAATGGATTAAATTGCGCAAACGAACGGCATAACAGTCGCGGCTGATGCAGCGATAAGCGACTTCGCCTTCCACGCGCTCCACTTTTCCGCCGCAAATCGGGCAAGCTTTCGGCGCCTCAATTTTCTTTTCCCGGCCGGCGCGCAATTTGGGCAAAACCTGCACGACTTTGGGAATAACATCGCCGGCGCGTTCGATAATAACCGTGTCGCCGATTTTCAAACCGAGCCGTTCAATTTCATCCATGTTGTGCAAAGTGGCATGCGCCACGGTTATGCCAGCAACTTCAACCGGCTCCAACTCAGCCACCGGAGTTAGAATCCCGGTGCGGCCGACTTGCCAATTGACTTTTTTAACCATTGTTGCCGTTTGAATAGCCGGAAATTTAAAAGCCATCATGTAACGCGGCCCTTTGCCGATGATCCCCAGAATTTTCCAAAGCGCCAAATCGTTTATTTTGGCGACCGTGCCATCAATCTCAAATAACAATTTTTCTCGCTTTTCTTCTATTGCCTTATAAAAAGAAAAAATTTCTTCCAAATTGCGGCAAACCTTGTTTTCATTGATAGTTTTAAATCCTAAAATATTTAAAAGCTCTCTTTTTTGCGAATGTTTTTCCAAACCGAAGTCGCCGATAATTTCATAAGCGTAAAAATCCAATTTTCTCTCGGCGGTTATTTTAGGATCAAGCTGGCGGATCGAACCGGCGGCGCCATTGCGCGGATTAGCTAATAGCGGCTTGCCGGCTTTTTGATATTTTGCATTAAGCTCCTTGAAGACTTTCTTGGTCATCACTACTTCGCCGCGAATATAAATATTTTTTTCGGCCGTTGCCGCCAAAATTAACCTGATTTGTTCCGGAGAAAAACCGGCTTTGGCTAATTCTTTTTCATTCGACGGGCGCAAAGTCAAAGGAACGGCTTCAATCGTCCTTATATTTTGAGTAACATCCTCTCCGGTTTCACCGTCGCCGCGCGTCGCTCCGACCGTAAAAACGCCTTTTTTATATTCCAAACTCATAGCTAATCCGTCGGCTTTCAGCTCAATAAAATATTCCAATCCCTTCTCGAACGATTCTTTTTCTAAAATATTTTTATTGCGCTGTTCCCAATCGCGCATGTCTTGCTCGTTAAAGGCGTCAAACAAAGAGTACATCCGATAAGGATGATGAAATTTTTTGAATTTATCCAAAGGCGCGCCGCCGACTCTTTGGGTCGGCGAATCCGGCGTAATAAATTCAGGATTTTCTTGCTCCAACTTCTGTAATTGGTCTTTCAGGGAATCCAAAGCCGCATCGGAAATTTCCGATTTGTCCAAGACGTGGTATTGGTAGCGGTAGTGGTTTATTTCGGCGCGGAGTTTGGAGATACGCTGAAGTATTTCTTTTTTTGTAGTTTGGGTCATGCGATATGGAATATGGATTTACATTAATTTTTTTAAACTTTTTATCAAACCATTAGTTAATTTACTAACAACAACCGTTCTGTCGGCTATTTTTAGAAAAACATCTTCTGGCATAAAGCCGATATCTTTGGCAATTAAAATTTGATTCTGAGCCTCAGCTAAAGAGCCTCTGGCGATTGAATAAAATTGAATTTTTTCTTTCAAGCTTTCACGATTAAAACCCTCTGCAATATTGGAAGTTATAGAAACCGCCGCTCGCCTAAGCTGGCTGGTTAAACCGAATAATTCTTTTTTTGGAAACAAATCCGTTGTTTTATAAATATCTAAAACTAAAGCATGCCCCTCCTTCCAGGCATCCAAATTTCTAAATGTTCTGATTTTTATCTTTTTCTCCATAATGCATTCTACATACTACCGACTACCAATATTCTACCAAAAAACCGCCGGAATTTCCAGCGGCTTTTGGCTTATATATACTGCTTATTTATTGCTTTGCTTCTTCTTGAGAATTTTCTTGAGCCGGTTGCAAGCAAGAAACGCCGACTATTGTTACGGTTATCGGCTGGCCTTCGCTGTCATTTCCAAGATTTAACGGAACACCGGTGGAAGCGCATTTATTGGCTTCTTCCGCCACATTTATAATGGCTTGGGCATATCCGTTCTGATAAGCGGCAGACATCTGTCCGGCTTTAAAATCCCCCCAAAGATCCCATGCGATATAGCCGATAGAAAAAACAAGCCAAATCAAAGAAATAATGCATAGAACGAGTTTTTTGTTGATTTTCATTTTATGGAATCGCTCCGATTTTTAAGCCGGCGGCGAAATTAAAAAATAATAAAGATAATTAAATTATATAGTTTATAGGAAAAAAGGTCAATCAAAAACCTAATTGCACCTCAACAGTTCTTTTAACCCCGCTAAATTCGCCGGTTGATCTTAATATTACTTCTTCGGTGTCCGGACGATTAACTTGATAGGCTGTTCCGTTGGGCAAGGCGCCGGAAAAAATATTTAAAGAGCCAGGGGGAACAGAATCTACGTCCCAACTATTCTTTCTCCATTGCCATAAGACATCTTCAATCCCGGATTCGGCGGCAAAATAAGCCTTGGTCGATCTGGCTTGGGTACCGCTCATTTTAATTCCCGAATTTATTACTTGGGCAGCGGAAAGTGAAATAAGCATAACGACGTTTAAAATCAAAACAGTCATTATTAAGGCCGTACCGGATTGGGGATATTTTATTTTTTTTACTATTTTTTTATTCATAAAAACGAGAAGATATGGAGGTTTCCACCAGCATCGGAGACATTTGAACCCCCGGCGCGTCGGAAACCATTTCAAAACTAACGGAAACCAAGGCTTGTTCTTCTGAATCATCGCCGGTAACGCGGAATTTCAAGCTGGAAATATTCAAGCTGGCCGGAGTCATATATTGCGCTTCGCCGGAATTTTCTTGGCGAGACAACCGGCCGCCTGACAAAAAATACCGCACACATTCGCCATGATAATTAACAAAAAATATTTCGCTTTCATCGGATGACACTTTATAAATTTTACCGGCTGATGCACAGCTCAATGATTCATCCCGGCCGGCCATGCGTATTTCTTTAGACATTTTTTCAAAAGTATAGCGGATGCTTTCCTGCATGTCTTGCGAGGCGACGGATAAGCGCTGGCTGCTTATAACCATCTGGAAAATCTGGGTGGTAGTCAGAAGAATAACCGAAAAGATTCCAACTGAAACTAAAAGCTCCAAGAGGGTTACTCCCTGCTGGTTCGCGATATTTTTTATTTTTTTTCCGTTGAAAAACATAAAATATTACCGCCAATCATAAAGAACGGTTTGAGCGGTGAAATCATAAGCATTGCTGGCTTTACGCCACCGGACAACGCATTCCAGTGTCGTCGAAGCGTCAGTTTCAGTTTTAACATTTATTATTCTGGAAAAACCAGAATCATTCGGACTTGAAGAATGAACATAAAAACCGGAACTATCGATATAAAGCTTGGCTAAAGAATCGTCGATGCCGGTAACATTTATTATGCCGCCGCTGTCGACAGCATAAGTCCAATCGGAAATTATGTTTGTGGAAGCGCCCGCTCCGGTCTTCCAATTATCGCCATTAAGCCAATTATTATCTCGGATGTTCCGGCAAAATTCCAAGCCTTCTTGGCAAAGCTGAGAAGCGATTATTTCATTATGATTAACATGCCCGGCTATGAAATTCTTTTCGACCAGCGACATCGCCGCCAAGAGTCCGGAGGAAATAACAAAAACAACCACGATAACCTCGACGATGGTAAGGCCTTTTTTATTTCCCGAAATATTTTTTTTATTTTTGGCGCCAAACATATTTTAAAAAATTATTCTATTTCAATCAGCCCGAAAGAATTAATCCCAATCGTGCAAGTACTATTTTCATATTCTTCGAGCAAAATAATCGAACCGGTGGTGGTGGTTGCCGGAGAAAAACCGCTATTGTAAATATTGGTAATCGGGTCGGGAGGGACAAAAGTTATATCCAGCCGGCTAACGCTGTCGTTCTCGAATTTCAAATCATCAAAAGAAACATTTTCCGGCAAATTCACTTCCGATCCGCCGAAAGACTTTTCCGCCTCGCCCGCATCATAGCGCCGATTGCCGTTAATGTCGGCGAAAATAAAATATTTTTTATCATTGGCGCTTCTGTCGCAATAAAAACCCCAGCCGCCGGCGGGAGTAATTCCGTTATATTCGGTTGAGCCCATTCCTCTGCTTTGCGCCAGCCGGATATCACTGACCATTCTTTGGGCGGCTAAGGGCATTTGGGATCGGCGCGAAGCGTCATGGTAATTGGTTAAAAAAATTCCGGCCAGAAGGGCGATAACGCCCATACTGACCAGCATTTCCACTAAAGTAAAGCCTTTGGTATTTGCACCGAGATTTAAAAACATAACTTGCTATTCCGGTTTTGTTTCGCGCCAAGCCGGCAAAGTATCAACAAAGAAATTAACGGTCGAGGTGCAGCTATAGCCGCTACTGTCGGTAACATTTAAATTGACGGCTTTATTCCCATAACCGAAAGTTATCGCCGCCTGGCTGGAGGTTTCGCCGAAAATTTCTTTTATTTCCGCACCGCTCCAGCGCCAAGAACACAAATAAGGAGAACAGCTTATCGGATCGGCCGGATCGGAATCCGAATAGACCAAGGAAGCGTCGGTAAAGGTGGCGACTTGGTTGGCTAAAATTTCCGAGGGGATATAATCGAAAACAACATCGGGAAATTCGTTTTTATAAGTAGTAAAAGTGTATTCCGGATTCGGCGATTCAGCTAAATTGGCGGCGATATTGTCGGTTAAAGTGCTTGAGCCGGCGCCGGTATAAAATTGCTGCCAGTCAGAAGAAAAACCCAAAGAATCCCAAACCCTAACCCACCAATAATAAGAAGTTGAATAATCCAGCAGCTGGCTGGTGGTGGCGTATTGTTCGGAAGGTGAAGTTTTTTTGCCCGTATCTATCAAGGGGTTGTTTCTGGTATTTTGATTATTGATAATAACCTGGTAAGCGGACTGATTGTCGCTCGGTTCATCAGCATCTTCCATATCCCAAGTAAGAACAACTCCTTTGGCTGTAACGCAGGCGTCTTCATAATTCCAATTCGGAGCGGTAAGGTTGTCAACGGTCGGGAAATGAACGCCGTTTAAAGCGACATTATAGGAAGAATCCCCGCAGGAAGAAGTATCCGAACAATTAAAACTCATCCAGCCGATTCCCGCGCCATTGTTATTGCCGTTCCAGGCCCAACCTGCCATTTCGCCGTTTGAGGATGATAAATCAACATAAACCCCATACGGTTCGTCGGCTTCTTCGTCGCGTAATTTAAGCCAGCCGTCGTCGCCTAAAGATAAAATTTTCGCCCAGCCCCAAATTTTTCCGGTTTCACGGTCAAGACAAGCCGTGCAGTTGGCGGCGGAGTCGCATACCCCGGAGCAATTGGCGGCAAAGGCGTAACTGTCCGGAGGAGTGCCGCTTTCTTGAAAGCTTATCCAGCCGACATTGGAATTCCAAGCATAGCCGCTTAAATTTTTGTTTTCAGGCGAATCGGACAAATCAACTCCATAGTCTGAAGTCGCGCAAGAAGAATCATTAACACAATTAAAGCTTGTCCAACCGGCATTGGAACTCCAAGACCAGCCGGTGAATTTATGGCTGGAGTTGGCGGAAATTCTTTTGTCGCCGGGAAAAAATAATAAACCGACCGCCAAAACAGTTAAAAAAAATGAGATTGTCTTTACTTTTTTAGGCATATTATTATCTGTTTAAATTATAGCACAATAAAAAACAGTCCGCCATTTTTCAGGCGGGCTGTATGATTTATTTTGTTTAAAGAGGCAATTCTTCCGCTTGATTTTCTTCATCGGCTTCTTCGATTAATTCTATTTCAAGAGCTTCAAATTCGGTTTTTTCAGTAATATCCCCGGCGGATCGGACAATAATTCTGATTTTTCCCTTCATCCCGGACATGTCGCCTTCAAAATCTTTATAAAGGCCCATTTTTGAAATCATTACTTCAGAATACTCGTCCATGGTTTTTTCTTTTTGCTCTCTAAGAGAAATGCATCGTTCGGTCGAACTTCCGTTGCCGGTAAAATCACAATCAGTCATTTGATATTCCAGCTCAGAAAATTTTTCTTCTATTTGCCTTAAAGCTTCTTCTCCTTCTTCTCTCCCTTGGATAACTTCTTTGTCCGTCTTGGCTTTTTTAAGGCGAACAACGGTTTGATCGGTGATAACGGCTGTTCTGATTTCGCTCCCGGCCGGCAAAAAAGGATTGTCCGACAGGTCGGCGTTAAAGATAACTTTTTTATCTTCTATTTTGGAAACCTCGCCGCGCAAAGTTTCCAAGCTTACTCCCAAAGCAACGCCTGATTTTATTAAATCGTTTTTAGCGGCGGAATATCCGTCTTTATATGAACCCATCCCCATGCCGGAGAACAAAGTTTGGCTTGAGGCGATCCCGAAAATAAATCCGGCCGACAGGCAGGCGATGATTATTATTATCATCGGAACCGAACTGCCGGAAACGCATTGTGTTTTTTTTCTTGGCATATTTTTTATTAGTTTTAATAATTAACCGGCATGATAAGTAACGGCAATCAGCGCTTTTTTATATTCCCGCCCTTCAAACCAAACCGTATCGCTTATTTCATCCCAATTTATGCTCTGGGTGGCTTTGCCGACAGTATAGCTGTGCATTAAATCATCGTCTTGAAGCATGCCATAGCCGGCGATCGGCGAGGTGGTTATTAAGTCGCCGGATTGCAATTCGCCGCCGTAATTTGTTACCCAAAGTCTGCCTTCGCCTAAAGAGTTGACAGCCGCGGTTCTGGTTTCTTCCGGAAGATCAATCCATTCTCCGGGAAAGTCTGTTTCACCAACTAAAGCGCCTAAAACATTTTTATCTTTAGCTGATGATGACAGTTTTACTTCCGGCAAAGTGGTTGATATGGAATCGTCTCTAACTTCAATATCGCCGGTAACGGAAACAAGCATTCCGGTTTCCACTTTTTCAAAGTTATCTGACAGCCGGACATCATGAGATCCGGTAAATGGAGCATAATTACTCCCTACCCCAGCGGCATAAAAATCGTAACCATTACCATTAGCACGAACACCATAAACATCACCATTAGCATAAATACCAGTATTTCCACCATGAGCTTCAATACCATAAGTATCACCATCAGCATAAACACCATAATTACCACCGGCATAAACACCCACACTACCATGAGCATAAACACCATATCCTGCAACACCAATAAATGCTGAATCTGTACCACCACCATCAAATCTTGCACCACCGACAACATCAAGATGATATACAGGAGCTGTCGTCCCAATCCCGACTCTGCCAGCAGAATCAATTTTCATTTTTGT
>CAZALZ010000028.1:0-599 GCA_964486475.1 uncultured Gammaproteobacteria bacterium
GAAATCTTGATTCTAAATCCGGTTTGCAAATAATGGAAATTTTGCAGGATTTGAATGAGGCGGGCAATACGATAATTTTGGTTACCCACGAAACCGCCACGGCCGAATTCGCCAAAAGAATTATTAAAATCAGAGACGGCGAAATAATTGACGATTCCAGCATTCACAAAAGACGGCGAGCCAAAGACGGGGTGCTTAAATAAAAAGATAATGATATTTTATACTCCATATTCTATACTAAAATTTAAATTTTGTGATAGCTTTTATCGGTTTTCTCAATCAATGTCTCCGCGCGTCTCTTGCTTCTTTGTCCGCCAACAAGACCAGGAGTTTTTTGACAATGCTCGGCATTACTATCGGCGTAGCGGCGGTAATAATAATTATGTCTTTGGGCGCCGGCGCGCAAGCTTTGATTCTTAATGAAATTAAAGCCATGGGAACTAATAAAATTTCAATCATGCCGGGAAAAGCCGATTCCAGCGGCGCTCCCGCGGCGGCGATGGGAGTAACTATAACAACTTTAAAATATGAGGATGCTGAAGCGATAAAAGATTCCGGACAAATTCCCCATATCACCGGAGTGGTCGCTTATAACACCT
>CAZALZ010000028.1:609-9718 GCA_964486475.1 uncultured Gammaproteobacteria bacterium
CTACCGAGAATTCCTCTTGGCGCGGCAACTCCTACATCACGACTATTTATGGAGTGTCCGGTGATTATCTTGAAGTTGACGGCGGAGAAGTCGCCAAAGGAAGATTTTTTTCCAACTCGGAAGGAAAATCGTCAGTCAAGGTTGCTGTTTTAGGAAATGTTGTTTCTGAAGAATTATTCGGAGCGAATGATCCGATCGGCCAAACAATTAAAATAAGAAAGACGGTTTTTGAAGTTATCGGGGTTATGAAAAAGCGCGGCACGGTCGCTTTTCAAAATTATGACGATCTCATTATAATCCCCAACAAAACCTTAAGAAAAAATATCCTTGGCATAGATTATTTAAATGTTATCCGAGTAGCAGTCGACAAAGAAGAAAATATTCCGGAAACATCGGAAGCGTTAAATTATTTTCTCCGCCAGAGGCACGACATTGGCGACCAAAGCGGAGACAGCGACGATTTCGACATCCGCAACAGCGCCGATGCCATGGAAATAATAGAAACTTTTACTAATGCTTTAAAATTATTTCTGGCGGCCATGGCGGCCATGTCTTTGGTCGTCGGCGGAATCGGAATAATGAATATTATGCTAATGCGCGTTAATGAGCGCACGCGGGAAATCGGCCTGCGAAAGGCTATCGGCGCCTCCAACATTAAAATAACCTGGCAATTCCTAATAGAAACCGCGGCCATTACTTTATTCGGCGGCATAATCGGAGTCGGATTGGGAATTTTTATATCCTTTATAGTCTCGGTTGTTATAAAAAATTTGGGATATAGCTGGGATTTTATTGTTTCTTTGCTCTCGGTTTTTATTTCTCTTTTTGTCTCGGCTCTTATCGGATTAATTTTCGGGCTTTACCCGGCGCGGAAGGCGGCAAAAATGGAACCGGTTGAAGCGCTGAGATATGAATGATTTTTTGTCATCCTGAGGCGAAGCGAATAGCGCAGCCGAAGGATCTGTTTCAATCCTGCGCGCGATAAATTTTATTTTGCGCCAATAGGATTGTGCGTCAGATATTTAAAATTAAGTCTTATAGATTCCTCGCAAACTCGGAATGACAAAAATAAAAAAAACAGCGCCGAGGTTAGTCGACGCTTTAGTGAAAGAACGATTTTGAAATAAATTATACGGCTTTCGGTCGTCGAATTAACGACCAAACTTTCGTGCATGTCGGTAAAAGAACATACTTGACGATGCAATTCACCGTCAAGAATCCGATGCCAAATCCGATTCCGAATTTCATGTTTGCAAGTAAACAGAATCCGAAACCGTATCCTGCTGTACTTCCAATTATTTCGGCGATGTCGATTTCACCGGTAGTCCACGTCACGAAAGAGAAGACCAACAAACCAATCACGCCACCGAACACCATCCCGACCCAGGTTATCCTTATATCCTTAAGTTCGGGGATAAAAATTGCGCCGAGAATACTTATTACCAACCCAATTATGAAAGAGTCGGAAACAAATTCGGCGACGACAGCTTTTGCATTTTTCCAGAACTTACTCATAACACAACCCTTTCGTTAAGTTTGTAATTTGGTTAATTTATTTCAATTTATAATGTTCAATTAACTACTATAACAATAATATTATATTTTGTCAACAGCTGTTAATATTATTTTTTAGATAACCAATATAATTAGCCAATATTAAACAAATTCAGCCTCATGAATATTTACTCCCTTTCCAAAACCGCTTTTAAATCCATGTCCACCAACAAACTCAGGACATTTTTGACTATGCTCGGAATGATAATCGGCGTGGCGGCAGTTATGATTGTCTTTTCAGCCGGCGAAGGAATAAAAGAGCTTTTAAACGCCCAAATAGAATCTTTCGGAACCAACATAATACACACAGAAATAAAAGTACCAACCAATAAAAACAAAGGGAACGCCGATCATGAAGGCGCCATCTCCATAGCTATGGGCACACAGATAACAACTTTAACAATCGACGATTTTGAAGATATAAAAAAACTGCCGAATGTTTCCGATTATTACGGCGCTGTTATGGGGCAAGAGCTTGCCACTTACGGCTCCGCGCGGAAAAAAGTGTCATTGCTCGGAGTAAGTTCTTCTTTTATCAATATAGATAAAAGCGAAGTTGAAAACGGCCGTTTTTTCACCGAAGCCGAAGATCGCTCTTTGGCTAAAGTGGCGGCTATCGGCTATAAAATTAAAGAAAAATTTTTTGGCGACAACGATCCGCTGGGCAAAGAAATTAAAATCGGCAAAAATAAATTTCAAATTATCGGCACAATGAAAAGACGCGGCGGCGGGCTTGGCATGGATTATGATAATTATGTTTATGTCCCGGTACGAACCGCTCAAAAAAAAATTATCGGCGCGGATTATTTGTATTACGGTGAAACAACAATAAAAGACATGTCACTTCAAGAGCAAACAGCTGAAGAAATGCGGGAAATTTTGCGCCGCAACCACGATATAGTTTCCGATATTGACGAACAAACCGGGGAACCGACTTTAAACAAGGATGATTTTCGCATTATGACCATGGATGAAATGAAAGATATTATGAATACGGTAACTTGGGCGATTACCGCTCTGCTTTTGGGAATTGTCGCTGTTTCTCTTTTAGTCGGCGGCGTTGGAATAATGAATATAATGTACGTAATTGTTTCTGAGCGCACGCGGGAAATCGGCCTGCGGAAAGCGGTCGGCGCGAAATTACATGACATTTTAGGGCAATTTTTAATAGAGTCAGCGCTGGTTTCTTTAGCCGGAGCATTGGCGGGAATTGCCGCCGGGCTGGCGGTTTCATATTTAATTTCTCTTATCGCCCAAAGCCAGAACTTAGATTGGAAATTCGCCGTGCCTTTAAAGGCTTATATTGTTTCTATTTCCTTTTCTGTGCTTTTCGGAATTATCTTCGGGCTTTTTCCGGCGCGCAAAGCCGCTAAAATGGAAGCGATCACCGCTTTAAGAAATGAATAGTTTTATGCTGATATTAAAGGCTTTTTTTATATCACTATTGACTTATTGCAAAAAGTATGATATCATTTTAAATATCAAAACGAACATTTCATATCGCCTAAAAATAGAAGGAGTTCATTATGAACTCGATCAAAAAAGTTCAGAGAATTGAAAACGTCGTCGCGGCCAGCGCCAGTCTCGGGCTGGTTGTTCTTGGCGTGTTGTGCTTCTGGGGTTTTGTCCAGAAGCATCCAATCGTCACCGCCATTGTTGTGGTGGCGGGGATGTTATTTACTGTCGGATTTTTTGCAGCCGGCAAGTCATCGCCCAGAATTGGGAGTTGGGGTGATAGCTAAAAACTATCACTTCTTTTTTTATGAAAAACTAAAAATTGCTATTGACTTTTATATTTTTTTATGATTTATTATATAATAATTGTTTAACTTCCACTAATAGATAGAAGGAGTTTTATATGGAAGAAGACGAAGCAAAAAAAGCCGAAGAAGGAACTGAAGAAGAAAAAAAAGAATCTGTCCCTTTGGACCAAAACTGGCCGACCGGGACCGACTCGAACCGCATCCCCTAATGGGTATGGTTTGACGGCGAACATTAATTGTTCAGCCGTCTTTTTTAAAATATTTTTTTCCTTTTAATTCTTTTGGCAGATATTCCTGCCCGGCCGAATCTTCCAAAGGCGTATATTTATAACCCTGGCCATAATTCAAATCCTTCATTAATTTTGTCGGCGCGTTCCGCAAATGCAAAGGCACCGGCAAATTCCCAAGCTCCAGTGCGTCTTTTTCCGCCCGGCCGTAAGCGAAATAAGCTGCCACGCTTTTCGGCGATTTGGCCAAATATATAACTAATTGCGCCAAATGCACTTTACATTCCGGCAAACCGAGATTTTTGCAGGAATCCCAAACGCTGGTTGCCAGCATTAAAGCGCTGTTATTGGCCAACCCGACATCTTCGCTGGCAAAACGCACCAAGCGCCGCGCGATATACAGCGGATCTTCGCCGGCCGCAATCATTCTCGCCAGCCAATAAAGCGCCGCGTCCGCATCGCCGCCGCGCATTGATTTATGCAAAGCGGAAATTATATTATAATGTTCTTCGCCGTTTTTGTCGTAAAGCAAATTGGGATTGGCTACAACTTCTTTAACAAGCTCGTCGGAAATTTCTTCCGACTTGCCCTTTTTTTTGAAAGCGGGATTCTTAACAACCTTGGCGCAAGCTTCCAAAAGATTCAAAGCGGAACGCGCGTCGCCGTTAGCTAAATGGGCGATTAAGCTGATAGTTTTATCCGATATTTTTATATCCGATTCTCCTGCGGCATTTTTAGTTATTTTTTCCAAATCATCGTTGGTAAGCCTGTCCAAAACAATAACTTTAGTCCGCGATAACAGCGCCGAATTAACGGCAAAACTCGGATTTTCCGTAGTGGCGCCGATTAAAGTCAAAACGCCTTTTTCCACGTGCGGCAAAAGCGCGTCCTGCTGAGCCTTGTTCCAGCGATGGATTTCATCAATAAACAAAATCGTTTTTCGGTCAACTCGCCGGAATTCTTCGGCCTGCGCAAGAACCGCCTTTAAATCGGCTTTTCCCGATTCGACCGCAGACAATTGAACAAATTCCGCTTTGGTTAAATTAGCGATAATAGAAGCCAAAGTTGTCTTGCCGGAACCGGGCGGACCCCAAAATATTAAAGACGGCACTTCATCGGCCAAAATCGCCTGATACAAAAAACCTCCGGGCTGAATTATTTTTTTCTGTCCGACAAAGCCATTTAAATCCCTTGGCCGCATTCTGGCGGCTAACGGCATATTAACATTATCGATTGTCTCTTTTTTCATGGTCACAAATATTTTTCTGTAAAAAGCGTATTATAAATAATCATTATTTGCTCGGCTTTTTTATTTTATAATTAAAAATCCTGAACAAAATATGAAAAGTATAGCCGGCAACCGCGCCGCCAAGCAAATCTAAAAGCAAAACTGATTCCATATTTACTCCAAAAAAAGGACATACCCACCAAAACGGATGGCGGCCGATTAAATTAAAAAATATTCCGGCGGCTGAACCGATATAGGTTCCCGACAATAAAAATGGATTAACGGTTTTCATTATTTATAATAATAAACCTTTTAAAGATTAAAACAAGTCCGGCAAACAGCTAATGTTATAATAAAAAAACCGCGGATTATTATAATAAGGGAATTTATGTTATAATTTAAATCAATAAAGCTTAAATCAAAAAAATATGCTAAGGAGGATTAAAAATCTCTTTTTGTTGCTTGACGACAAAAAAATTTTTCTTTTTTATCAAGCCGCCAATAAGCTTGAAAAAAAAATCAAAATGGCTGAAAGTTCTGACGGATGCCATTTTGGGGCGATCTCTAAAAAAATAATTTTAAACAACAAAAACTCTGAAAAAATAGATGGTTTTCAGGCCGCGCGGCTTGGTAATAAGTTTTTTCTATCTTGGAAAGAAAAAAATAAAATCTTCGGCGCCGTTTCGACGAATCCGAGCAAATGGGAGCAAATCGGCCAATTAAACGGTTTGAAAAATACAGGAGTTGTCGTTTCTAATTTTTATTATGACGAAGATCGCGTTCTTTATTTTAACGACAAAAAATCCGTCAAAATCGCTTACTCGACAGATTTAAAAAAATGGCGGGTTGAAAATAAAAACGAGCTTTTTAAAAGCCGGCGCGGGAAATTCGACTCAGACGCTCTTCAGCCGGCCGGAGCGTTTATTCGCGATGAAGGAATTTTTTTAGTTTATTACGGCTGGGATAAAAATAAAAAATTTTCCATTGGATTAAGTTTGTTCAATAAAGACAACCCAGAGGAGCTTTTATGGAGAGCTGACGAAGCTCTTTGGTCTCAAGATGGAAAAGAAAAGATAACTCCGCTGTCCATAATTGATTGCAACGGCTGTTTAATATTTTATTATGAAAATTCTCAAGGAGAATTAATTTCGATTTTTCTGCCGGCTGTTTGGGGCTGGAAAAACGCCCAACCTTATCCAGTAAGGAAGATCTTTAAAAAATCAAAGAAAAACCCGCTCTTCGGCCCTCGGCCGGAAAATTCTTGGGAATCTGTCGCCGCTTTCAATCCGACCGCTTTTCAACATAATGGGAAAATTTATTTATTATACCGCGCCTTGGGAGATAATAATATCTCTGTAATCGGCTTAGCCACTTCAACCGACGGAATTACCATTGATGAAAGATTGAATGAACCGATATATGTTCCGCGCACCGGGTTTGAAGGAGCTTCCGGCGGTATTAACCCGGCAATTGCAGAAAGTTATGCTTCCGGCGGCGGCTGGGGCGGCTGCGAGGATCCCAGGGTAATCAAAATAGGTAAGCGGCTTTACATAGTTTATGCGGCTTTTAATGGCGCAACAGAAATGAATATTGCCCTATCTTCGATTCCTATTGATGATTTCTTAAATAGAAAATGGTCGGCTTGGAAAAGGCCGGTTCTTATTACTAACGAATTGATTCACACTAAAAATCCGGCGGCCGTAAAGGAACTGGTGGCTGACAGGCCTTGGACAAAAATAACCGGTGAAAAAGATCCGGCCATTTTACCGGAAAAAATCAATGGCAAATATGTAATTTTTCATCGCATTTGGCCCAATATTGTTTATGATTATGTTGACACTCTTAATTTCGACGGAAAAAAAATTTTAAGAGGAGAAAACATTATCAGGGTTCGCCCCAAAATGTGGGATAGCCAAAAAATAAGCATGGGCTGTTCGCCTTTAAAAATAAAGGAAGGCTGGCTGGCGATTTATAATGGCGTTGATAAAAAAGATTCCGGCAAATACAAAATCGGCGCCATGATTCTTGACGCCAAAAATCCCGGTAAAGTTCTTTACCGTTGCAGTCAGCCGATTATCGAACCGGAAGAATCTTATGAAAACAACGGCCATAAATTCGGTATCGCCTTTGTCGGCGGCTCAACAATTAAAGACGGGCAATTATTCATATACTACGGCGGATCGGACAAATATGCCTGCGTCGCCACCGCTCCGTTGGATGAATTTGTCAAAGCTTTAATAGAAGAGGAGTCGCCGAAAATGACTAAAGCTAAAATAATTTTGTAAAAATTAATTTTATTTTTCAAATAATTAGGCACGTAAAATTTTGTGCCTACGATTAAAATATTTTATGCCTATCGCTAAACGCTATAATCGCAACCCGTTATTAATCCCTTTAAAAAATCATTCTTGGGAAGCGCAAGAAGTCTTTAACGGCTGCCCGGTAAAAGAAAATGATAAAATTCATTTTTTTTATCGAGCTCAATCGGCGCCGCGCGATAATCACGGAGTTCAAATGAGCGTTTCATCGATCGGTTATGCCATTTCCAAAAATAACGGTGATTTCTCCAACCGAATCCAGTTGATAAAACCCGGCGAAGATTGGGATAAATACGGCTGCGAAGATCCGCGCGCCACAAAAATAAACGGAAAATACTATATTTTTTATACAGCCTTATCCCGCTACCCTTTTGAAGCTGATGGAATAAAAATCGGAGTGGCTATTTCCAAAGACCTTAAAAAATTTGAAAGGCATCAAGTAACCACTTTCAACTCTAAGGCCATGGCAATGTTTCCTGAAAAAATAAACGGAAAATACGCCGTAATTTTTTCCGCCGATACCGACCGGCCGCCGACTAAAATCTGCATTGCTTACTTTAATGAAGAAAAAGAAATGTGGTCGAAAAGATATTGGAATAGTTGGTACAAAAAAATTGAAAAACATACTGTTGATTTTAATAAAAAACCCGAAGACCATATTGAAATCGGCGCCGCTCCGATTCGAGTGCCCGAGGGCTGGCTGTTAATTTATTCTCATGTTAGAAATTACTTTTCCGGACATCCGGAATTCGAAATTCGCGCCGTAATGCTTGACGCGAAAAATCCGCAAAAAATAATCGGACGAAGCGATTCCGCTTTGTTGGTTCCCGAGGCTCCTTATGAGGTTTACGGACGCGTTCCCAGAGTTGTTTTTCCCTCAGGAGCTTATATTCAAAATGAAGAGCTTCACTTATATTACGGCGGTGCCGATACGGTTTGCTGCGCCGCCAGATTCAATCTCCAGGATGTAATTTACGAAGTTATGTCCACTCCTGAAACCAGATTTTCCTTAAAACGCTATAAAAAAAATCCAATTATAAAGCCGAATCCGAAAAATTATTGGGAAACCAAAGCGACTTTCAACGCCG
The DNA here is from genome assembly GCA_964486475.1 of uncultured Gammaproteobacteria bacterium. GTDB lineage: Bacteria > Patescibacteriota > Patescibacteriia > Patescibacteriales > WJLG01 > JBAZHE01. The sequence goes on from CAZALZ010000028.1 coordinate 8,788, forward strand.
CGGCGATATATGAAGGCGGACGCTTTCATATTCTTTATCGCGCCATGTCTAACGACAACACCTCGTTTATCGGATACGCATCATCGCTGAACGGTTTAGACATAGACATCAAATCAGACGAACCTGTTTATTTTCCGCGCGAAGATTTTGAACAAAAACATTACCCGAACGGCAATTCCGGCTGTGAAGATCCGCGCATCGTAAAAATCGGCAGTCGAATTTATATGTTTTATACGGCTTTTGACGGAGTTAAAAATCCCCGAGTGGCTATTACCAGCATTTCAAAAGAAGATTTTCTGAATCATCGCTGGAATTGGGAGAAACCAAAATTAATTTCTCCGGAACATCTGGTTAATAAAAACGCCTGCGTCTTTCCGGAAAAATTCAACGGCCAATATATAATTTTGCATCGCTTAAATAACGGGATAGACTTGCATTACCATGAAAATCTGGAAACTTTAGACCAAGCTGAGCTGGAAGAGGAAACCGGTTGGATACAGCCTCGCCCCGGAAAATGGGACAGCCGCAAAATAGGAATTGCCGGCGCGCCTTTTAAAACAAAATACGGCTGGATTCTTCTTTACCATGGGATTTCCGATGTTGACGGGCATTATCGTCTCGGCGCTTTACTTTTAGACTTAAAAAATCCGGAAGAAATTTTAGCGCGAACCGAAAATCCAATATTAGAACCGATCACTGAGTATGAATCAGTCGGCCAAGTTCCGCATGTTGTTTTCTCTTGCGGCGTGGTCCTCCACAACGAAACGATTTATGTTTATTACGGAGGCGGCGACACCACCCTGAACGTCGCGACCGTTTCTTTGAAAGATTTAATAAAACAATTGATGCAATCTTGTTATTTTTGCTAAACATAAAAACAAAAACACCCGCCATTTCCGCGGGTGTTTTTGTTTTTTCCGTTATCTCTTGG
>CAZALZ010000029.1:0-9601 GCA_964486475.1 uncultured Gammaproteobacteria bacterium
GCGGCGGTGGTGGCGGCGGTGGAGGTGGCGAGGCTGGAGATGGCGGGAGGGGTTAATGGTCCTGAGGGAATATAATATGCGTCCCACATATCGGCAACGAATTGAATTCTATACTGCCCGCCATCGGCGTTTGTTCCGTCATATGACGGAAATCTGCCGCATTCGTGGCCGGCTTGGCAGGCGAAATCGGTCGGGCTGTTGTAATATTCCAAATCGTCATCCAAAATGCACATGCCAGGATTTGCTGGGTCGGGACCGTATTCTATACCGTAATACGGGGCGGCGGTTGTTCTATCTCCGACGCTTATGTCCAATCCTGTAGTGTCGAAATTGATTTCAAACGTATCCGCGGTAACATTTTGGATAGCAAAACTGTCTCCGTTCAAATCTCCGGCGTCTTCTCCGGCAAACAATCCGAAAATAACCGATGTACCATTAGGCATTCCATGACTAGCACTGGTTATCACCGTGGGGCTTCCGGTGGCAATGGCTGTTATCGGCAACAGAATAGCCGGAGCGCAGGGATCGGGCTGAGTTTTAATTCCTTCATTAACGAATCTTTCCGAATATGTCGACAAAACAGACCAGATATTGGGATTCCAGGCTTGAGTATGCAACTCCGGTATGAGCGCCCCGACAAGCACGGAACCTTTCCAGTTTTGCGAGACAATGAGTTGATATCCGGCTCGATTGTGAGCTCCGCCGTCGATGAAATCGTAGGGATCTTGAGCAGATCTGCCGCCGCCTTCATACACAACATAACCCCAATAAGCTTCTTCTCCAATCCCCCACTCCGCTTCACTATAGACATAACCCCAAAACGCGCCACCAATACCAACGCTTAAATTATGGTCTTCTTCAAAATCCGAAGCCGACAGTAAGACTGTCTTGGCTTCACTGATATTCAACATTACAGCTCCAAAAGAGGCTAAAACAATATGGCCAGGATCATGACCGTTTGTTGAATATCTAAAACCTTGCATAACCGAATAAGTTTGATCAAGAGCATGTTGTGTTACATTTATCAATGCCGGCATCTTGTCTTGAATAGGATCATTCAATAATAATCGCAAAATATCATTGGCGTTATATTGAGTAACCTCCGGTCCATAACCATCTGTCCCGGTATTGCCATAAGCATCCCTCGGCCTAAAAAATCTTTGGTCAGAAAGATGTTCTAACCGCAGATATTTAAACCTGTCCGCCACGGTTGCAAGCAAAGGCGGAGTCCCGACCGGCGAAAGAGAAGAAAGATATTCCGTATGCAGATCGCTGACGTTATATAGAGGCTTGTCGGTCCCCATATAGGGAGGGCGAAAAACCGTTGATCCATTGTTGGCCGGAACGGATGAGACAACCGTTAAGACAGCTGCGGTTTGAATAGCTGAAAGTGTCGTATCAGCCGAAATGGTCTTAACTATTGATTCAATGGATGAGCTTGATGTATATGGCAATGACGGAACCAAGGAAGCGTTAAAGCTGCTGGTAATTCTTCCGTCAAATCCCTGAGCAACTCCAACGGCCGGATTAACCTGCCAGCCGTTAAGTGTTCCGTCAAAAGCCGGGCTCATTGAGCTTATGGTTACCGGACCAAGGACCCACCAATCTCCGTTGGCGAACAACCCAACCTGATAATAATCATTAAACGTCCAAGATATACCGTGTTTGGAAACAGTATTAACATTAATATTTTGTATATGGACATGATCGATTTGATCAAAATTAACTTCGGATAGATTAACCTCGTCGCTGCCGTTGGCCATAATCAATATCGGATAAGGATAGGTGCCGCTGGCTGTCGGGGTTAATGTTTCATTGTAGGTGCCAGCGTAGACCAGACAGGTGTCGCCGGCATGAGCAACGGCGGCGCAGGCGTTGATAGTGGTGTAATCGCCAGTACCGTCCGGCTTAACATGGAAAGTGTTACCGGCGGTTGTCACTCCCAGGGAGGAGGATTGATCGGATAGATTGCCCACTTGGTCATAGGCCGCCACGGTGTAGCTATAAGTGGTGTTGGTATCAAGATTGGAATCGGTGTAAGAGGTTTCAGTGGTGGAGGCGACGAATCCTTCATCTCTGTATATATTATATCCGGTAACGCCGACATTATCGGTGGAGGCGTCCCAGGACAGGGAGATCGTTAAAGCGTAGACCGAGGTGGTGGCGAGATTGGTCGGCACGGTCGGCGCTTCGGAATCGGCGCCCAAGGCATACAATTCTTGGATGTCAGACAAGGAAAGGGCGCGATTGTAGATTCTCACATCGTCGAGCATGCCTTCATAGAGATTATTTCCAATAGAATCTTTGTTGGTCGCGATTAAAGCTATGGCGGCGTCATTTAAAGAGATATCAATAGTATTTGTGGCAGTAGATATTAATGCTCCATTTTTATAGCAGGCTTTTATATTGCTTTCATTAAGAGTGCAGACTATGTGCCACCATGATCCGGCAGAAAAATCAGATGAAAAAATATCACTATCATAGGCAGTACTTCCATCTCCGGTTCTGAAATCTATGGTGGACGGCGTAGCCCTTATTTCATATTTGCTAAGATAACCGGTATTTGAGGTTGTTTTAGTAAGTCTGTAAATCGTTCCGTTAAAACTGGGTGAGCCGTTCATCCAGAAACTTATGCTTGTCTGATTGGTGTTTAGAGTTGAGTCGTTGTCAACGTTCATCCAATTGTTAATGCCATTAAACTGGAACGCGCCGGAGCCGACACGGCCGATTGTCCAGGTTGAACTGCTGGCCAAGGTGCCGGTGTGGCTGTTGCCGGAAGAATCGGCAACGGATGTTCCGCTGCCTTCTTCAAAATCCCATTGAGCCAACAGGCCGGTCGCTATGTCGGCTTTGGCTTTGTGCAAGGAGAAAACGGAAAAGAATAATAATGCAGCCAGGGAGAGAATAGAGAACGCCAAAAAACATTTTTTAAAATAATTTATTTTCATATTGATATCCCTTCTTAAATAATTTATTATATGTTTTAAATTAAAATAATCCATTATAAGCCTCTATTATTTTAACACCTATTTTCTTTTTTTAAAAATGTGTTTAAATATTATTAAACAATATATATACATTGTATAGTACATTAAAAAATTAATCAAACCCTAATATGTGGCTCGGTTGGCAAGCGTGCTTTGCTTTAAAAAAATATTTTAAGCGAAAACGATAAAATTATGTTATAATAAAAACAACAGTTTCAAATAAAAATAAATTTATGTTAAACGAAGAGCAATTAAGAAGCATTCTTCTGGATAATGAAATCTTGGGAGAGGAAGAATTTAAAAAAATTTCTTGCGAAGCCAAAGAAAACGGCAAAAATTTAGAGCCTTACTTGGAAGAAAAACATATAATCAAAGGAAGCGATCTTTATGAAAAGGCCGCGAAATTTTTTGTTGTTCCTTTTATAAACCTGAAAGATATAACTATTAAAAAAGAAGCTTTATTCTCCATACCGGAACAAATAGCCATCGCTCATTCCGTTATCGCTTTTGATTTAAACGAAAAAATCCTCAGTTTAGCGGTTCTTGATCCGGAAGATTTGGAAATTTTTGAATTTATCAAAAAGAAAACCGGCTACGAAACTGAAATATTTTTAACCACGCCGGAAAATATCAAAGACTCGCTCAAGCAATACCGGCAATCGCTGAAAAGCGAAATAAGCTCTTTTTCGGAAAAACGGGAAGATGACGACAAAATTTCTTTTGTCTCGCCAAGCAAAGAATTGGAAAACATGGCTAAAGATTTGCCGATTGTCCGGATTGTTAATGATATTTTGGAATATGCTCTTTTTAAAGACGCTTCTGACATACATATTGAGCCTGAAGAAAAAGATGTTATCGTCCGCTACCGCATTGACGGAATATTAAACACGGTAATGACTTTGGAAAAAAATTTGCAGCCCGGAATAATAGCGCGCGTTAAAATACTTTCCAATTTAAAGGTTGACGAGCATCGCCTGCCGCAGGACGGACGCTTCAAATTAAGCTCGGAAAAATACCAAGTTTCTTTCCGCGTCTCCATTATCCCGACTTTTGACGGGGAAAAAATCGTCATCCGTATTCTGGACGAACACGCCCAGCTTCTTAATTTGGAATCTTTGGGCTTCCAGCCGGAAAACCTGGAAGCGGTTAAAAGAAATATTTCCAAACCGCACGGCATGATTCTGGTAACCGGCCCGACCGGCTCGGGGAAAACTACGACCCTTTACACGATTTTAAGCATTTTAAACACTCCGCGGGTGAATATTTCAACGATTGAAGACCCGATTGAATACCGGATGCCGCACGTCAACCAATCTCAAACTAACGCTAAAATCGGCTTCACTTTCGATTCTGGCTTGCGCGCGCTTTTGCGCCAAGATCCGAATATAATAATGGTCGGAGAAATTCGCGACGAAGAAACCGCCAAAACCGCCGTCCACGCCGCCATGACCGGGCATCTGCTACTTTCCACTTTGCACACCAACGACGCCGCCACAACTTTGCCGCGCTTATCGCAAATGGGCATTCCGTCTTTTTTAATCGCCTCTACTACTAATTTAATAATTTCTCAAAGGCTGGTTCGCAGAATTTGCCCTTTTTGCAAAGAAAATTATGTTTTATCTCGGGAGGCTATCAAAGAGCTGGAAAAACAGCTCAATCTGCCGGACATTTTAAGCAAATTGGAAAAAAGGAAGATAATCGACGGAAAAGATGATATTGAAAAAATATCTTTCTCCCGCGGACAAGGCTGTAAAAAATGCAACAATACCGGCTATAAAGGGCGCATCGGCGTTTACGAAGTTCTGGAAATGACGCCGGCGATTTCCGAATTAATTATAAAAAAAAGCGAGGCCGGAGATATCGAAAAAGAAGCTATTAAAAACGGAATGTTAAAGCTGGTTGAAGACGGTTTTATAAAAGCCGTAAGCGGCCTGACCACGATAGAAGAAATTCTGCGCGTTACTAAAGAATAAATTTATTTTACTTTTATGGTTAAAGAAAAAACCGAGGGGCTTAAAAATAGCGGCTCAGGAAATATTTTTAAGAAAATCGACGATTACCTTTTAAAAATTTCCGGCGTGCCTTTGAAAGAAAAATTGTTTTTCGTGCAGCATCTTCGGATAATGCTTCATTCGGGAATTTCCATTCTAACGGCCTTCCGGACATTATCCGAACAAACGGAAAACAAAACTTTCTCCAAAATTCTTAAAGCGATCGCCAATAAACTGGAAAGCGGCACAAGCCTTACGGAAGCGCTTAAAGATTACCCGGCGGTTTTTGGCGAATTGTTTATAAACATGGTCGCCTCCGGAGAAATCTCCGGAAAATTGGAAGAAGTTTTCAGCCAGCTCTTTCTTCAAATGAAAAAGCAGCATGAATTGACTTCAAAAATCAAAGGAGCTTTAACTTATCCGGTAATAGTCATAATCATCATGATCGGCATCGCTATTTTTATGATGATGTATGTCGTGCCGAAAATTTTAAATATTTTTAAAGAAACAGGGGCCGAGCTTCCTTTGCCGACCAGAATAATGATCAATATCAGCAATTTCCTTATAAATAACGGAACTATGGTTCTAATTGCTGTCGCCGCCGCGATTTTTTTGCTGACAAGAGCTTGGAAAACCGAAAAAGGCAAATTTTTTTTTCAAAGCGTTTTTTTAAAAATTCCGATAATCTCGGGAATTATAAAAAAAATAAATCTGGCGCGCTTTGCCAGAACCGCCAGTTCTCTGCTAAAAACCGACATTATGATTATTGAAGCTTTCCGCATTACGGCCAATGTTTTGGGAAACCTGAATTACCGCTATGTTGTCTTGGAAATCGGCCAAGCGATAAAAAAAGGCGGGCAAATCAGCGAAGTGATTAAAAAATATCCGGTTTTTTTTCCGCCTCTGGTTACTCAAATGATAATTATCGGGGAACAAACCGGAGAAATAGATAATATTTTGGATGAATTGGCGAAATTTTATGAGGATGAGGTTAACCAAACAATGGAAAATCTGCCTTCGATTTTAGAGCCTTTGCTTATTTTAATTCTCGGCGTCGGAGTCGGCGGAATGGCCATAGCCATAATTCTGCCTATGTATTCCATTTCTTCCGCCATTTAATTATGCACATAAAAACAAAAGGGGAGCGATCAGGTTTTACTTTGATTGAGGGTTTGGTGGTAACGGCGGTTTTTGCCATCTTCGCCGTTAGCATTCAGCAAATTCTCTTATCAACAACAAAAATAGTCAAATTATCAAGACAGGTCGTTGACTCGGCTTCTTTGGCTAATGAGCAGTTCGAAATAATCCATAATCTGCCGTATGATGATGTCGGTTTATTAAATGGCATCCCGGACGGAAAACTTCAGGCCTCGCAAATTATTGCGCGCGACAAAATTGATTTTCTCATAGAAACCACTATTAGAAATATCGACGATCCTTTTGACGGTATTTTGGGAGGATCCCCCAACGACACTTCCCCGGCCGATTATAAATTGGCGGAATTAACAATTTCCATCCCAGGCAACCCGGAGTTCCAGCCTTTATCCTATACTGAAATAATCGCCCCGCAAAGCCTGGAAAACTCTTCGGATAACGGCGCTCTTTTTGTGCGCGTTTTCAATGCCAGCGGCCAGCCGATTTCCGGCGCTAATGTTCACATAGAAAATAATGAAACAAATCCGGAAATCTCCATAAACGATATTACTAACACCGACGGATATTTGCAAATCGTTGATGCTCCGCCGGCCGCTTCCAGTTATGAAATATCTGTCGCTAAAAATGGCTATTCATCCGAACAAACCTATCAAATCGGCGCGGCTGACAATCCCAACCCGGTTAAGCCGCACGCCACAATCGCCGCGCAAACCGTAACGCAAATAAGTTTTTCCATAGACGAAACCGGTTCTTTGGATATAGAAAGCGTTACTGACACTTGCACGCCGGTGGCGGGAATAGTCTTTAATTTAAAAGGTGATAAACTCATCGGCTCTTCACCCGATATCTTAAAATTCAACGAGGGGTTTTCCACGGGAAGCGAGGGCCGTCTGCATGTCGGCGATTTGGAATGGGATACTTACGGACTTACCGTAGATGACAGCGTTTACGATCTGGCCGGCTCTAACTCAATTATTCCGATTAATCTTCTGCCCGGAGGAAATCAAGAAGTGAAATTAGTTGTTGCTCCGAAAAACCCGAATAGTCTTTTGGTGAGCGTCAAACAAGGCGGAACCAACCTGCCTCTTTCCGGCGCCACGGTCAGAATGGAAAAAGACGGATTTTCCCAAGAGTTGATAACCGGCCGAGGATTTTTGCGGCAATCAGATTGGTCCGGCGGCGACGGACAAGAAAATTTTTCCGACCAGACAAAATACTACTCCTCTGACGGAAATATCGATACCGGCGATCCGGAAGGAGAGATAAAGCTATACAACGTTTTCGGCCTTTATTCCGACAGCGGAATCTTGGAATCATCCTCTTTCGATACCGGATCAGCCAGTAACTTTTATCAATTATATTTTTATCCGCAAGACCAGCCGCCGGAAACCGGCGCCAATAATGTCCGTTTGCAAATTGCCACCAACAACGACAACGCCACTTGGGATTTTCTCGGTCCGGACGGAACCGCTTCCACTTATTACGATAAAAACAATCTGAATATAAACTCCCTGCACAATAACGACCGTTATTTGAAGTATAAAATATATTTGCAGACTGCGAGCTCCACCTATACCCCGAATATCAGCGAGGTTAATTTCACTTTCTCCTCTCTTTGCGTCCCGTCCGGACAAGTTATGTTCACCGGGTTGGAAGCCGAATCCTACACGCTCACCGTTGAAAAAAACTCTTTTCAGCCGCTGACGGAAAATTTGAATATTTCGGATTCTTGGCGGCAATACGAGGTAACTTTAATGCCGGAATAAAAATGAAAAAGAAAAAAAATAAAAAAGGTTTTACTTTGGTTGAAACCATTTTGGCCATGACCATAACCCTGCTGATTATCGGGGCGACCTTGGAAATGTTTAAAGGAACTTTAAAAACCGGCGATGCTCTTTACGCAAATCTTAATTCTCAAGGAGAAATAAGAAAAGCTTTAAAATCTATTTCCGCCAATATCCGCAGCGCCTCACCATCAAGCCTCGGAGCTTATGCCATTGATTCGGCCGCCACATCTTCTTTTATTTTCTATTCCGATATCGACAACGACGGATTAAAAGAGCGCATCCGCTACTTTTTAGATTCCGGCTCCTTAAAAGAGGGCCTAATAAAACCGAGCGACAACCCCCTAAGCTACAATGAAAGCAACGAGGAAGTGCGTTCGCTTTTAAATAATTTGGCTAATACTTCCACTTCGCCGATTTTTGAATATTACGGAAGCGATTATGATGGAACCACCGCGCCGCTACCGAATCCAGCAACAATAGCAGACATCAGATTAGTTAAAATAACCGCCCTGATCAACCAAAACCCGAAAGCTCCAATTCCGAATATCATGGAATTCATTACCCAAATTTCCATTAGAAATTTGAAGGATAATTTTTAAAAAAATGAAATTGCCTGATAAAAAAATTCTTAAAAATACCGAAGGAATGTCAATGCCGCTAGTTTTAGTCTTCGGATTCGCCGCTTTAACTATTTTAAGCGGTATCGCCGGCTGGGGCGTAAACAATCTAAAGGCGGCCAGACAAACCGTCCAAAGAGAAATAGCTTTCCAAATCGCCGAATCCGGAATTGAATATTACCGCTGGCATTTAGCTCACGCTCCGAATGATTATCAAGACGGAACCGGCCAGCCCGGTCCTTATATACATGATTTTTTTGACAAAAACAATAATAAAATAGGAGAATTTTCTTTAACAATAGACGAGCCGGATATCGGTTCAAGCTTAGTAACCGTCACTTCATCCGGCACAAGCGAAAAAGATTTTCACGGCGCAAGAACGATCTCCTCTCTTTTTGCCAAGCCTTCTCTGGCCAAATATTCCGTTACCGCCAATGAAGCGATTCGCTTTGGCGAAGGAACCGAAGTTTACGGACCACTCCATTCCAATGGTGGCATACGATTCGACGGCATAGCGCATAATCTGGTTACCAGCGCGGTCGCCGATTATGACGATCCTGATCATTCAGGAGGAAATGAATTTGGCGTCCATACTCATTATCTAACGACCGACCCCTTGCCGCCGAACAATATTCCCGGCCGCACCGACGTTTTTATGGCTGGGCGGCAATTCCCCGTCCCGGCAATTGATTTTAACGGTCTAACCGCTGATATTTCCCAAATGAAAACCGACGCCCAAAATGACGGTTTTTATCTTTCCGGTTCCGGAGCTCTTGGTTATCATCTTGTTTTAAAAACAAACGATTCTTTTGATCTTTATAAAGTGGACAGCTTAAAAGCTCCCCCTTCTTTCTTATGCAGCGGCGGCTCAGAAACCGGCTGGGGAATTTGGAGTATAAACAATGAAACATTTATTGAAAATTATCCGCTGCCGAACAACGGAATTATTTATTTGGAAGACGATATTTTTGTTGACGGCCAAATAAACACGGCCAGAGCGACCATTGTAGCCGCTATTTTCCCGGATAACATTTCTTTAAGAAAAAATATTATCATAAACAAAG
>CAZALZ010000030.1:0-9499 GCA_964486475.1 uncultured Gammaproteobacteria bacterium
CAGGAATCCCGCAGGGTACTCTATCACACGATCATTACCAGCAGAAGCATATAGAAGTAGATCCTTATGAGAAGAAAGCCAATTGTATAGCTTCATCGAAGGTGAACGTCTACCAGCGGATAAAGACACACGGCGAACCCCGTTATCATACATATAATTCAATCCCATGAGGATATCATCTTCTGTAAGACCAGAAAGACCATATATATGTAACCGTACCCCCGAAGCAGAAACTACCTTATCGCCATGATTTCCAGTACCGACTACACCTCCGAAAGTAATATAATTACCTGTTTCATAGGTAACGGGAAAACCCATATCAATAATTCCAACATCGAGTTCAACTTCAGATTGAATATATCTATCCTGCAGATCGTAATTATGCAATCGAAAATGCTCATCATTAGCTGCCTCTTTTAAGTACCATTCTTCAAATACAGGATCAAAAACGTAAATAATCTGCCTGATTTGGCAGCTCGACAAGATCAGGACTCCACCAATCAGGAGGATTATCAAGATATAAAGAGGTTTCAATACCATTTATAAACTCCTTTCCGACTCCAAACGAATCGAAATTTTCCAGAGGAAACCATATAACCTCATGAGAATCATAGAACCCAAAAGCTTTTTTGTAAAAAGCAAACCATCGCCAGCGCCACTTTTTCGCTATGCCCTCTCTCTGCCATCTAAACGATACACCAGAGAAGAACCTACGAAATCGGATCACTTCATCAGTAAGATCACGAATAAGAGTATCGATACGTTCCAAATCTTGTACCGTGTATATTATTTCTAACTGACGTTTCCGAGCTTGTGACCAAAAGAATAGAAGATCATACGGAAATTTTGCCCATTGCCTGCTAAAAAACCAAACATGAGCTTCGTCGAGAAGAACAACACCCCTAGATGCTTTTTTCAACATATCAAAGCTGTTTACGTACTCAAAATCTATATCTGTAGTTTTCTTTCCGTAATACACAAAAGATTTCATATTCGTATATAGTTTTCCGCCAGTATGTTTATATCGCTTCATAGCATCTATCACTGCCATCGCAGTCTTTCCAGATCCCTGTCTACCTTCGTAACATGTAATCATCTTATCCACCCCTAAGACGCTTTATAAGCCAGTTTATTATAAAAGCAGTACCCCAAAAACTATATATAGTCAGTATCAAAGCCAACACAGTCATCATAGCATCGACATCAATCCAACCCCCGACTCCTACACCCATCTCAAGAATATTACGAGGTATATTCAATGAATCCATAGAAGGGAATAAAGATACTAACCATCTCATAGCACCAAATAAAGCTTTCATGAATGCATACATAAGCATCAGTCAATCACCAGCCTAACTTGCAGGAAGCTCAAAAGCCATATTGCAAAGAAACCCCAGAACAAGAATCGAGATATATTTACCGACATTTCCTTTACAGGATCAGATATAGGAGTATCTTCAAGATCAGCAGTACCGAGATTCCAATGAGACAAATCTATAAATCCTAAACCTTGTTCTTCAGTATCAACATTACCCAACAAGTTAGCTTCATAGAATAAACCGAAGGGAAATTTGCCTTCAAGACTAGAACGCAACTCTCCTAGAAGTACTTCCCATTGCGTTTGACTCATCACGAACAAGTCTTTTATAAAACTCTTCCATTTTGTAAGTTCTTCATCATACTGCTGATCTTCAGGATAATCATCTGGATCAGCAGGGAAGTTATCATCTTCTTCACCCGGAGGTAGCATGTTAGGACCTACGACTTCAAGGATAATGTCATAAAAGTATATTTTGTTATTACGCATAGGAAATTGGCGATCATATATAGAGACTAGACCATCATACATTTGTCCTTGATAACTTATTGGCCGTACACTTACAGCTCCGACCATTTCCGTTCCTAAATACACCGCTTTTTCCTCAGTTATAGTAAAGAAATTTATTTTGTTATCCCATCTTCTCACCGTGTAATATTTGCCACTGTATAAATCCATCGTTATTTCTTTGCGTTCCCAATCCAAATAACCTATATTTTGTTCACTTCTGGACTTTACTAATCCATCTTCTCCATACGTGGCATATCCAAACAAAGCACCATCAGGCATTATCCAATCATGAGCATTATCACGCACAGCACCGTAAGGCATAACATTAGCTTTATCTGGATCACTTGGAGGTATATCACTACCACCATTTCCAGTTATTAGAGTAACTATATAAGTACCTCCCGAAGAATAATAGTTAAACAGCGAAGGAGCAACCGCATTTAATCCAAACTCTTGAGTCTCAAAACCTTCACCAAATATAAAACCTACAGTTGCCTCATATTGCCCCACTTTCTCGAATGTAACCGCTTTACCATTAACTCTAATAGAGGTTATACTATGCACAAATAGAGGATCATCTATATTAAATTCTAGATAAACCTTACACGGTAATTCCATCTCAAACCAATCACCAGTAAAATCTTTACCAGTTACCCACCCATAGTTACTTATTTCGCCTTCCATAATTTTATAGTCCCAACTAATATCAGCAGCATCGCCCCAAGTACCATTTGGTAAATGAATCCATTCCAGTTGTATCTTTGCATATGAGGATAAATCATAAAAATAAGCCTCAACTACATAATCTTGATTCATTGTTAGTAAGGTAGAATCCGAGGTTTCTATTTGCTGATTTATATAATAGTGAGAAAACGCATACCCCTCATCTGGTATAGCAGATAACTCTATTACTGTATTTTCGTCTATTTCTTCAAAGTAAGCACTACCGTAAGACGCTATACCCTCTTCGCCTATTGATACTATTCCGCCTACTTCTGGAACACTTACACCTAAATTGTAATTAACTGGAGGAGGTACATAAACACCAGGATATATATTTACATAGTAAGCAGGATCAGTAAGCCATGTCCATCTTACTGGATCTAATTTATATTGTGCGTAAGCACAACCTTGTTTTGTTGGACTGTTTATCGTAGGTACAGTAAATACCCCGTACCTTTGATCTCCACTTACTGGTTCCTCAAAAGTTGCAGTAAATATTGGTACACCTTTATTATCTATATAACGAATAGCATAATACGTACCACTTGAAAAGTAAATGCTGTATCTTTGACCACCAGTTATATCATCATATATAGTTATAGGTATCGGATTAGCAATACATAAAGCGCCAATTACTATTACAAGCCAAACAAAACGTTTAATTCCCACAATAACCACCCCAAGAACCAATTACTAACGCAAGCCAAACCATATATTTAATTCCCAAAATAACCATCTCGATATATCCCAGGGAGCTTCTGAAAATGATGGAAGATTCACGTAAGTAAAAGCATCTATATATATTTCACCTATTTCTATATAAGTTGGCATTCTAATTTTATTTCCAGAAGCATCTTCCGTTATTTTATCGAATATATCAGGTAATTCAAGTGGCTTTATATCTTTCTTCATACCAGCTACTATGCCAGCATAACCAGTTGATAAACCAAAACCAGACCCTCGAAATCCAAACCATCGCTTATAACCAGCATTAAAAGATGGACCAAATAAACTATTTTTCTGCATTCTCATATAGTCCATATCCCAAAACTTATCTTCGTTACTAACAGGAGCAGCAATTATCACTATTCCCGACACTATTAACATCATAATCGTTATTAACTTATACACAGTTATACACCCTCCTTTCGTAAATTAAAGGCGATGAGTCATTACCCATCGCCCAAGCCTGTTATCCTCTCATCAAACGCTTTACTATTCTGATTATCAAAGGCATACCAATAGTAAGAGACAATATACCTAGAATAACAGGAGCATTATCTGTTACACCAGCTATTAGGTCAGTCTGAACTTGACCAAGATCAACACTTGATACCCAACCGCTAGCAAGATCTTCTCTAAGACCGTATTTGTCCTCATTGCCGACAAACGGATTAGCAAAGCTCATCGCTACTATTGATATCAACATGGCTACAACAATAATCTTCTTCAATTTTTCACCCCCTTTCATCGAAAAGTGAGAAGAACCAACCGAGTAAACAGCCTACACTAAAAAGCATTACCAAGGTATTCATCGAACCATTCCTCGAATAACATTTATTATCAACTTCATAGTACCTAATACACAGATACCACCTATTAGACCTACTAGATTAACTATTTCGATTTCCACAGTAACCAACCTCCTACAAATACTAGCAACCCTATCCCACCCATCAATACACCGATTCCCTCTCGAATCGACTCAAGCAGGAGGCTAATCTCTTGCAATACTTCTAATTCAGTCATGTTGCCTTTCTCTCTGCAAAGAGAAACACTGGATCACGTGAAAATCCTTCGACTTTCATTCTTTTACCGATAACTTCTTTTTCATCAACAACCGACTCTTTTGGAAGAAGAACCGAATGAACTGCTTGATTATCCGCAACTTTAAGAATCACACTTCCTTTTTCAGTAATACGTACTCCAGTAACTATGCCTTCTATTACCATAAATTCACCTCCACTTATAGTATATATAAAAAAGACGGCAAGCCGCTATGCCGTCTTTGTCTGTTACTTAATAATTTTTTTTATTCAGATAGATAATTCCGAATACACACTAGTATAAATTCGGTTTCATTCTTTCCTTCTTCAACCAGCTTTATTCTAAGTCTCTTTCTCAATTCCACTGGTAACCGTATCTGCAACTTTACGTACTCTAAATCTCTTTTGCTCTTCATTTTCGCACTCATAATCCTTCAATCCTTCAGTCATTGACCTTATCCGATTAACTATATTAGAATATCGTTCTACCCTTGCTAATCTTTTTAACATTCCATTTATTGAAGCATACAGTCTATCTGGATCAACTTCTTTCACCATTACGTCTATAAATTCTTCATAATTACCCTGTTTCCACACTGCTTCCATCACCTCGCGCCAACTTGTTTGTATTCCTCTTCCACTTTCCAATCGTAAATAATCATAAGTTAAATATTTCCATAAATCACCATTTTGCAACGAAGCATACAGATCACCCATAGAATGTATTCCATAATCCTTAAGCCATTTACGTCTTAGTTGATACTCAACATTATATACTTCTTTCCACTGTCCCACCTCTTCCAAAACATAAAATTTATGTTCATTTGCCATCAATTCCGCTTTTTTATCATACATACGGACAAGAACCTTATCACCTCGACCAAGATACACAGTACCAGCATTACCATTTTCACCGAAGTTATTGACTTTCCGAGATACATTACCTCTTACCCTGTTTATAAACGTTTCCAACTTACCGATCGGATTACTGTCTATAAGCACGCTAAGATCAGCCCTTTGAACATGATATGAATCAAAACCAGGTAATGATGATATTCCCGATAGTATATCAAAGAGCATATCATACTTACAGCCCCAAAGAAGTGAATGATCGAACACTAAACAAGCTACTGGGAAAGCAATATTGTATTGTTCTTGAAGATAAATTTTATAATAATCGAATTGACGACCCACAGGATACATTCTTATTCCGGGAATCGAATCACCTTCATAATCGAACGTAGAAAGAAAATCAATTGTACCATTGATTGAAAGAGATAACCAATCTAATCGAACACCAGTATTCATGCTATTTAGAACCCCCTTCCAATAACCTTTTTTTCTTCTAACCGGACCCCGTGTTACTAGACGGGGTCTTTTTTCATTGGCGAGCGATAGAAGGCTTCCGCTCTGCTGAGCGAACATGAAGCCTTAGATACGCTTCGCTCATATCTGATCGCTCGCAGCTTATAGAGGCTTCAACGCTCATAGCCTTTACATTTGCCGCGGGCTTCGCCCGCTTCAAAATGTATAGCCTATTATATTGTTTGCGACTCACAGAATTATTAACAGTCTTTCTCTTGGATAACTCGATACTAAGTATGGAAGCACTTTCTCTTACCTTTATTGCCACCTGCCATGGCCTTAATATAGGCTTACCGTATAGCCTTATTAATTCATCTATCCATTCCAACATTTTATACTTCCTCTCTGAAATAATACCTCATTGCAATAGCCACTTCTTCATCGTTCATTCTCTTCATCTCACTTATATAGCTAATCATAAACTCTATTCCTTTACTAACACTACCTCTTCCAATTCTTTCTAGTATTGCTATATTTTCTACTGAAAGACTTACCTGTTTTCTTTTTTTCATATTATCACCCCCAACACCATTTTACACCCTTTTACACATTTCTGCTAATGATAATACGAAACTTCCAATATTTCAGTAGAACGAGCCACACCAAACAAATCGCCAAGGCTCAACCCACCAGAATTATCCCTGTCTTTATAACACCAGACATTAAACACTAAGAGGGGAACCGAGATACTATCACCCACACTGACATTCTCATAGTAAGTATAATTACCTCTCGAATCTTCGACAGCTAGAATCCATTCGTGATTTAAGTAATCATGAATATTCAATTGCCTATTCTCACCATCGACCATTGCCCTCGGACTCGAAAAGCTAGTACCCTTTGAATCACCAATATAACCGTTATAATATACATCATCTCTTGCTGACCAGGTATCAATATAACCATCATCATTAACACTACCAACACCAACAACAGACAGGAATCCCGCAGGGTACTCTATCACACGATCATTACCAGCAGAAGCATATAGAAGTAGATCCTTATGAGAAGAAAGCCAATTGTATAGCTTCATCGAAGGTGAACGTCTACCAGCGGATAAAGACACACGGCGAACCCCGTTATCATACATATAATTCAATCCCATGAGGATATCATCTTCTGTAAGACCAGAAAGACCATATATATGTAACCGTACCCCCGAAGCAGAAACTACCTTATCGCCATGATTTCCAGTACCGACTACACCTCCGAAAGTAATATAATTACCTGTTTCATAGGTAACGGGAAAACCCATATCAATAATTCCAACATCGAGTTCAACTTCAGATTGAATATATCTATCCTGCAGATCGTAATTATGCAATCGAAAATGCTCATCATTAGCTGCCTCTTTTAAGTACCATTCTTCAAATACAGGATCAAAAACGTAAATAATCTGCCTGATTTGGCAGCTCGACAAGATCAGGACTCCACCAATCAGGAGGATTATCAAGATATAAAGAGGTTTCAATACCATTTATAAACTCCTTTCCGACTCCAAACGAATCGAAATTTTCCAGAGGAAACCATATAACCTCATGAGAATCATAGAACCCAAAAGCTTTTTTGTAAAAAGCAAACCATCGCCAGCGCCACTTTTTCGCTATGCCCTCTCTCTGCCATCTAAACGATACACCAGAGAAGAACCTACGAAATCGGATCACTTCATCAGTAAGATCACGAATAAGAGTATCGATACGTTCCAAATCTTGTACCGTGTATATTATTTCTAACTGACGTTTCCGAGCTTGTGACCAAAAGAATAGAAGATCATACGGAAATTTTGCCCATTGCCTGCTAAAAAACCAAACATGAGCTTCGTCGAGAAGAACAACACCCCTAGATGCTTTTTTCAACATATCAAAGCTGTTTACGTACTCAAAATCTATATCTGTAGTTTTCTTTCCGTAATACACAAAAGATTTCATATTCGTATATAGTTTTCCGCCAGTATGTTTATATCGCTTCATAGCATCTATCACTGCCATCGCAGTCTTTCCAGATCCCTGTCTACCTTCGTAACATGTAATCATCTTATCCACCCCTAAGACGCTTTATAAGCCAGTTTATTATAAAAGCAGTACCCCAAAAACTATATATAGTCAGTATCAAAGCCAACACAGTCATCATAGCATCGACATCAATCCAACCCCCGACTCCTACACCCATCTCAAGAATATTACGAGGTATATTCAATGAATCCATAGAAGGGAATAAAGATACTAACCATCTCATAGCACCAAATAAAGCTTTCATGAATGCATACATAAGCATCAGTCAATCACCAGCCTAACTTGCAGGAAGCTCAAAAGCCATATTGCAAAGAAACCCCAGAACAAGAATCGAGATATATTTACCGACATTTCCTTTACAGGATCAGATATAGGAGTATCTTCAAGATCAGCAGTACCGAGATTCCAATGAGACAAATCTATAAATCCTAAACCTTGTTCTTCAGTATCAACATTACCCAACAAGTTAGCTTCATAGAATAAACCGAAGGGAAATTTGCCTTCAAGACTAGAACGCAACTCTCCTAGAAGTACTTCCCATTGCGTTTGACTCATCACGAACAAGTCTTTTATAAAACTCTTCCATTTTGTAAGTTCTTCATCATACTGCTGATCTTCAGGATAATCATCTGGATCAGCAGGGAAGTTATCATCTTCTTCACCCGGAGGTAGCATGTTAGGACCTACGACTTCAAGGATAATGTCATAAAAGTATATTTTGTTATTACGCATAGGAAATTGGCGATCATATATAGAGACTAGACCATCATACATTTGTCCTTGATAACTTATTGGCCGTACACTTACAGCTCCGACCATTTCCGTTCCTAAATACACCGCTTTTTCCTCAGTTATAGTAAAGAAATTTATTTTGTTATCCCATCTTCTCACCGTGTAATATTTGCCACTGTATAAATCCATCGTTATTTCTTTGCGTTCCCAATCCAAATAACCTATATTTTGTTCACTTCTGGACTTTACTAATCCATCTTCTCCATACGTGGCATATCCAAACAAAGCACCATCAGGCATTATCCAATCATGAGCATTATCACGCACAGCACCGTAAGGCATAACATTAGCTTTATCTGGATCACTTGGAGGTATATCACTACCACCATTTCCAGTTATTAGAGTAACTATATAAGTACCTCCCGAAGAATAATAGTTAAACAGCGAAGGAGCAACCGCATTTAATCCAAACTCTTGAGTCTCAAAACCTTCACCAAATATAAAACCTACAGTTGCCTCATATTGCCCCACTTTCTCGAATGTAACCGCTTTACCATTAACTCTAATAGAGGTTATACTATGCACAAATAGAGGATCATCTATATTAAATTCTAGATAAACCTTACACGGTAATTCCATCTCAAACCAATCACCAGTAAAATCTTTACCAGTTACCCACCCATAGTTACTTATTTCGCCTTCCATAATTTTATAGTCCCAACTAATATCAGCAGCATCGCCCCAAGTACCATTTGGTAAATGAATCCATTCCAATTGCACCCTAGCACGTGATGATAATTCATAAAAATATGCTTCCACTACATGATTTTGGTCCATTGTAAGTAAAGTGGAATCGGCAGTCTCTATTTGCTGATCGATATAATAGTGAGAAAACGCATACCCTTCATCTGGTTCTGCATTTAATTCGATAACTGTATCTTCTTCATATTCTTCATACCATGCATTACTATATGAAACGATTCCTTCTTCCCCTATGCTAACAGTTCCGCCACCTTGTGGTACAGCAACACCTAAACTATAATAATTAACTGGAGGTTCGGGACCACCAGAAC
>CAZALZ010000031.1:0-8853 GCA_964486475.1 uncultured Gammaproteobacteria bacterium
TTGTAGTTTCTCATCAGTTTTTTGTATTCAATCATTTTTTTACCTTCTTCCACGACTTCGCTTTCGTAAAAAGTATCTCTAAATTCAACTTTCAAATCTTCATAAACTAAAGCGAAGTGGGCAATGCTCCATTCTCGGGTTTTTTTCCAGAGTTCAAATTCGGCGCCTTCACGGCTTTCGATTTTTTGTTTCCACTCGCCGATAGCCGCGGTTAGCTCCGGATTATTTTTTTCTTTGGCGGAAGCGTCGACATAGATTTTTCCCAGCAAAAATCCGCGTTCGTCTTCGGACAATTTTTCAATATTCTTTCCGCCTAAACTTTCTTTAATATAAGAATCGAAATCCCAAAGTGTTTTAGCGGTATGAATGCCGAAGTCGTTGATGTAAGAAACTGGAATAGCGTCAAAACCGTTGGTTCGCAGAATTTTTGTCAGAGAATCGCCGTAGCAGATATTGCGCAAGTGGCCGATATGCAATTCTTTATGAGTATTGCCATTGGAGAATTCTAAAACGATCTTATTCCCTTTTTGAGGGGTGTCCGCTGGTCGGGGATAGTTTTTTTGCAAGATGTTTTCGGTCAAATATTTTTTATCAACAACAAAATTCAAATACGGGCCGGCGGCGCGGGCGGAAATATTTTTGCCAGAAGGATATTTTTCCGCAATTTCCTTGGCCACTTCAGCCGGATTTTTGCCGATCTCTTTGGCTAAAGAGAAAACAGGAAAGCCCAAATCGCCCATTTCCGGGTTCGGAGTGGCGGTTATTTCGGAAACGGAAATTTCTTTATTTAGTATTCGGCTTAAATTGGCCGCGATATCTTTTTTAAGATTTTGCCAAAAAGACATAAAATTTATTTAATTATAGCTTCATTCTATGTTAAAAAAGCGTTTTTGGCAAGTTTCAATTATTTTTTTTGTAAACACAAAAACAACTCTCTAATTTTGAGAGCTGTTTTTGTGTTTCTCATTTTCTTTCATTTGGTTTTTAAAGCTTATTTCACTCAGCAATCTTTTGTAGATATTTTGGTAGCCGGTAATCATTTTCTTAACACTGAAGAAAAGTTCGGCGCGTTTTCTAGTTTCTTTGCGGCTGATATTGTTAATATTTTTCATGGCTTCGGCCATTTCTTCGACGCTATTAACCACATATCCCGTTACGCCATGCTTAACCACTTCGGGAATCGCACCTTTATTCCAGCCGATAACTGGCGTGCCGCAAGACATCGCTTCAATCATGGAGTAGCCGAAAACTTCTTCCCATTGAGCTGGAAATATCAAGCCTTTAGCTTTTTGCAAATACGGGATTTTTTCTTTGTGCCCCTGTTCGCCGATATAAGATATGTTTTTACCGTCAATTTTTTTCTCGATGTGGGAATGCCAATAACCTTCGGCCGGATAACTGCGCCCGGCGATTATCAACCTCACCCCGGCTTTTTTGGCGGCTTCAATCGCTAAATGAACACCTTTGTCTTCGGTTACGCGGCCGAGATAAAGAAAATAGTCTCCCGGTTCCGGGTTAAAAGAGAATTCATCCGTATCAACGCCGTGATAAATGTTGGCATACCAATGCAGTTCCGGCATTTGTTTTCTTTGTGCCAGGGAAAATGATATGTATCGCAGATTTCTGTACTCAAACAAAAAAGGTTTCATATCATTATTTATCGGGCTATGAACAGAAATAAGAGAGGGGGTTTTGACTATTCGGCAATAGAAAGAGCTTAATAGGGAAAAGTGAGAATGTATCAAATCGTATTTTGAGGCGTTTTCGTAGCACTTGGATATAAGCGCTGAAATATAATATCTTTTTTGTCTTTCTGACATTCCTACTGCCGAGTTTAATGATTCTGGATATACGGAAATTAAATTAGCGGCAGTGTCGGAGTTGCCTGAAGCATAAAGGGATGTTTTATGCCCCTTTTCCGTTAATCCATTGCATAAAGTCGCCAAATGGCTGTAAATCGCTCCACCAACCTTAGGCGCTACTGGATTAAGCGGGGAAACTAATTGGGCTATTTTCATATTATTGTTTGATTATTTTTTTAAACAAAGAAAGATACTGCCGGAAAATCTTATCAGGCTGATGTTTTTTTTTCAAGTTTTCGGTTAGTTTTTTGGGCAACGGCCGGTTTTTTATTTTTTCAATTTGCCGGATTGCCTCTTCCGGATCGTTGAAATTTATGATCCAGTTTTTTGCCCCGAATTTTTTAAAATCATCAACAAATCCGATGTTTTTAGATATTGCCACCGGAGTGCCGCAGGCAACTGCCTCCAGCAAAACGCTTGGAGAAACATCGAAATGCGACGGTATGATCATTAGGTTTATTTCTTGACAAAAATCGCGAATTTTTTCTTTCGGAACATAATCTATTATTTTTATATTTTTGCGATATAGTTTTTTTTGCCTCAGATTTTTTTTGGTATCCGGTATTCTTGTTATGGAATTAAAAATCCAAGGCAAGTTTTTTTTATTGACCAAAGCGGCCAATTCCCCAACTGCTGGATGATTTTTTATTCGATCATAACGTCCAATCAAGCCTATATTAAATTTTTTTGAATCAAAATTAAAACATTTTTTTTGTCCGGTTTTTTTCTTAAAGAAAGCGAAATCTGTTGGCAGGGGTATTACTAATTGTTTTTTGTTGCTCGCTTTTCCTTTTAAAACATTTTTAACAAAGAATTTTTTACTAAAATTGTTTAAAAAAATTTCATTGGCGGAAAAAGAAGAGGAGTCTTTTTCCATTTTTTTCATTATTTTAATGCCGGCGGAAGAGAAAAAATCTTTATATATTTCCAATTCGGCCCACCAAATTCCGGCATGCTGAATGGCGATCGGAAACCCGGCCTGGCGGGCAGCTTCTAAAATAATCCAATTGCCCAGAGAAAACCCGTTTAAAAAAACCACATTCGGCGATATTTTTTTTATCAGCTTCGCCATATGAGAAACAGGCTCTGATAGTATTATGCGCGGGTCGGAAAATTTTTCGGCCCTTAATATTTTTTCCGTTAATTCATGAGGAAAAGTAAATTTATACATAGTCCTGTTAAGTTTTCGGTCGCGTATTTTTCTTATGGAATGTTTTGTATTTTTAGGATTAAGGTCGCGCAAGATTATCCCGACCCACTCATGTCCGGTTTTATTTTTTACCAGATAATTAAAAAAAAGACGAGCAAAATTCGCCGGACCGCCTTTAGCCGGTTTTTTGAAATCCGGCACATTACTTAAGTATTCGTTTGTCAAAATTTTCATTATTTTTCGCTTATTTTAGTTTTATATTTTATTACCCTGTTTATAACCATATAACGATTTTGTCAAAAATGCAACTTTTTTGAATATTTGCCAGTGTTTTTATAAAAAATTTTTTATGTTAAAATAATTTATAGCTAATTATGCGGAATTAAATGATTTACAAAATTAAAAGTTTTTCCCGTTCTCGGCACATTAGAATAATAGTCAAGCGCGGCGGTGAAGTAATCATAACCAAGCCGCGGCATGTGCCGACAAGACTGGCGGAAGAATTTTTCCGCCGGAGTTATGATTGGATAGAAAAAAAATTGGCGCTGGTCGAAAGCGGAAAAAAACAGCCTGCGCCGGCGGAATTTTTGGCCGATCGTGATCGCGCCGAGGAAATTTTTAAAAATAAAGTTGAAAAAATCAACTCTTTTTATAAATTTTTCTACAAAAAAATTAGTGTGCGCAATAACTCTTCGCGTTTAGGTTCTTGTTCTCGTTCGGGAAATTTGAGTTTCAGCTATTCTCTTATAAATATGCCGGAAGAAACAATTGATTATGTGGTTGCTCACGAACTTTGTCATTTGAAGGAGTTTAATCATTCCGAGCGATTTTGGGCGCTGGTGTCTAAAACTATCCCGGATTATAAGATAATAAGAAAAAAAATTCGGGCAAGCTGGTTTTGACTTTTAAGAAAAAGAATGAGAAAATAAAAAAAATAAAAAGTATTTTTTTAAGGAGGGTATGGTAAAAATTTTGGATTTGCCTAAATATGAACGTCCCAGGGAAAAACTTTTAGAAAAAGGGCCGGAAAGTTTAAAGGACAAAGAACTTCTGGCCGTGCTTCTGCGTACCGGCCGAAAAGGCAAGAGTGCCGTAGAGATCGCTGACGAGATTTTAAAAAAACACGACTTGAAGAATATCCTACAGGCTGGCGTCGACGATCTGAAGAAAATAAAGGGATTGGGAGGGGATAAAATAGCGACCATTTTGGCTGCTTTTGAATTAGCTAAAAGAGCCTTGGAAGTGAACGACAACAATCTGCCGACCATAAATTCCGCGCGCGACGCCGTGGCGCAACTGCAAGAATTGCGGACCGCCAAAAAAGAACATTTTGTGGCGTTGTATTTGAACGCCCGTAATCAATTGATCCATAAAGAAACGATCTCGGTCGGCACGCTCAATGCGAGCCTCGTGCATCCGCGCGAGGTCTTTAAGCCGGCCATCGACCATCTGGCCGCCGCCATCATCGTGGCCCATAACCATCCGAGCGGTAATTTGGAGGCGAGCGAAGAGGATAGGAGGATGACCGCGAGATTAAGCGAGGCCGGCGGCATCATGGGCGTGGAGTTGATAGATAGCTTAATAATTACCAAGACAGGGTTTAAAAGTGTGAAAAGTTTTTAATAATAAAATAGCTAAAGATAAAAAAAATCAATTTTTTAATTAATGATTGATTTTTTATTAGCCAAAATTCTATACTATAAAGAAGTAATGGTTAGGACAGCTATTGACAAGCGTTTAGTATCGGAATAATATATTAGTATAATGCACCAATAAAAAAATGAAAGTTAAAAAAATATCCGAAATATTTGAAATAATAAGAGGTTTCAGTTTTAAGCAGGCTTTGGTTAATGAGCCTGACGGAGAAGTTTTAGTTGTTCAGTCTGGCAATATAAAAGAAAACATGGAAATAGATCTGGTTGATGCAATTAAAATTAAAAAAGATAAAGTGCAGACCGGCGCCATTGTTCGGTCGGGAGACGTAATTCTTTCTTCAAGGGGTAACTTAAAAGCCGGCTTAGCCAATAAGGAACTGGATGGAGCGATTGCTTCAGCTTCAACATTTATTTTAAGAGCAAAGAATAAAGAAGTTTTATCAGAATACGCAGCCTCGTATTTTAATTCCTTTTCCGGTCAAGCAAGTCTCAAGAAAGCCTCGTTGAATATTTCCATTACCGCTCTTTCGGCCGCGGATTTATCAGAGATTGAAATCCCCATACCAACCATCGAAGAACAAAAATTTTTTGTCTCAATTTATAGAAATAAAGTAAGACAAAAAGAGCTTTTGGAACAAAAAATAAAATTAATTGATCTGGCTATGGAGGGGGTAATAAAAAAAATAATAGAATAATTTATGACAAATAAAATAATAACCCAGGAAGATCTTAATAAAACTCTTTGGGCGGCGGCAGATTCATCTCGCGGAACGGTTGATGGCGGAACATTTAAAAATTATGTTTTGGCCATGTTGTTTTATAAATACTTGAGCGATGTTTCTGATGCCAAGCTGGAGGAGTATAAAAAAAGGTTTGGCGGCGACAAACAGAGAATAAAGGATAAGATGAAAATGGATCGCTTCTATATTCCCGAAGAAGCTTCTTTTAGTGCGGTTTACGGTCAAATAAGCAAGGATAATATAGGCGAAATATTAAATACCGCCTTTCATGCCATTGAAGACAATAACAAAGAAAAATTAGAAGGTGTTTTAACCCGCTGGGATTTTAACAGTGAACATATTCTGGGCAGAATGGAGCAGCGAAACAAAATGATCCGCAATCTTTTTAATGATTTTCAGAAAATTAATTTAGCTCAGGTCGATGACGATATAATCGGTAATTCTTACATGTACATGATTGAGCGCTTCGGTTCTGATGCCGGCAAAAAAGCTGGAGAGTTCTTCACGGTAAAAACAGTGGCCTCTCTCTTGGCTAAACTGGCACAGCCGAAGCCAGGTTTTAGAATATCAGACCCGGCCTGCGGCAGTGGCGGACTTTTGCTTTTGGCCGGAAAGGAAATAGAAAAACAAGGTTCAAATGATTATGCTTTATACGGCCAAGAATCCGTTGGAGATACTTATCAGCTAGCCAGAATGAATATGTTCCTTCACGGCCAAGATTCGGCTCGCATTGAATGGGGAGATACTTTGAATAATCCGGCCTTAACGGAAAATGACAAGTTAATGCAATTCGATCTGACAATCGCTAACCCACCGTTTTCTCTTAAAAAATGGGGTGCGGAAAACGCCGAGAAAGATAAATACAATCGTTTTTGGCGCGGTATTCCGCCCAAAGATAAAGGTGACTTCGCTTTTGTTTCGCATATGGTTGAAACGGCCAAGCCAAAATCCGGGCGCGTGGCGGTCATTGTTCCTCATGGCGTTTTGTTCCGTGGCGGAGTAGAAGGTAAGATTCGCCAGGCGATGCTTGAAGAAAATATCATTGACGCCGTTATAGGTTTGCCGGCCGGACTTTTTCAGACCACTGGCATACCGGTCGCTATTTTAATAATCGACAGAAGCCGTGAAGAAGGCGGTGCTAATGAAAAGAAAAAAGATATTCTGTTCATTGAGGCTTCCAAAGAATTTGTTCCAGGCAAGGCGCAGAACAGCTTGAGCGAGGAGAATATCAATAAGATTTACGATGCTTATGCCAAGCGCCAGGAAATAGAAAAGTTTTCAAGAAAAGTTGATCCGAAAGAAATAAAAGAAAATGATTACAACTTGAATATCACCCGCTATGTCGATACCTTTGAGGAAGAAGCCGAGATCGATATTCAGGCTAATTTAGAAGAGCTGGAAAAGATAAATCCGGAACTGGAAAAACTGGAGAAAGAAATGGATGGGTATTTAAAAAAGTTAGGCATTAAAAAATGATAAGTGCTAACATGAGATTTGCATTAAAATTGTTAAATGTTAGTAAAAATTTACGCTAAATAAATTTGATGTAAATAAAAATTGACAAGAGATGTTTGCCTGATGTAAATACGGGTTTGCATGATGCTTATTTAAACCCGTATTAGTAAATATTAGTCTTAAAAATATTCATTAGAATAAAAATTAATAATTTTATGGATTTTAAGGAGGTGGCGCAAAAGTTCATTGACTGGACAAAGAAAAAAGTAAGGCATCATATTGATGAAGAATCGGAAAAGTATTTCCGCGAAAAAGAAATTTGGTGGGCCGCGATGGGCAAGAATGTTGGCTATGAGATTGATGGTAAGAATGAGTTGTTTATTAGACCAGTGTTGATTTTGAAAAAGTATTCAAAAGATATGAGCTTTATTCTTCCGTTGTCTACAAAAACAAAAGAACCGACTCCATGGTATCATTATCAGGTTAAAGTTGATAATAAAGACGGAGCTATTGTTTTAAGCCAGGGAAGGTCAATGAGTAGCAAGAGGCTTTTGAGTAAATTAGATACCCTGGATTCTGAGGTTTATGAAGATGTTTTAAATAAATTTATTGAGCAGTTTGGTGGAAAATAAATTACACCTCGCCGTGAGGCGAGGTGCGGAGCTGCCAGTCACCCAAAGGAGACTGGTAACCAGATTGATCATAATATAGCAAGCGGTTGGCATATTGTCAAATTGAGGCGGCCGGCCGTGGAGCGTGTCGTTTGATTAAAAAAATAGAAGTGCGAAGACTGTTTTGTTTGATTTTTAAACAGGGCAGTGTCTGTAATTTTATTTACGCTAGTTTAAAAAACATGCAAAGACAACATGTATCTTCTTCAAATATCGATTCAATAGGATATGACGCAGGATTGGGTGTTTTGGAGATAGAATTTTTAGATGGTGGAATATATAGATATTACAACGTTCCGGAGAGTATTTATGTTGGCATTATGAATGCACCGTCTTGCGGGAGATATTTTCATCAACGCGTTAAAGACGTTTTTAATTCGACGAAAGTTGTATAATATGTTTTTAAAAAAATTAATAGTATTAAATAATAAGAGTTGTAAAAAAGTAGTTTTGAGCCCTTCAAAAACTGAGCCAGAAGTTTTAATTGGTGTTAATGATTGCGGCAAAACAACTATTTTGAAATCTTTAGATATATTTTTTGATGAAAAGAAAAATATAAGTTTTAACCGCCTGGATAGCCAAAAAGGCGATCTTTCGAATACGCCACTAAAAAAAGAAGAGATTAACGAATTGCTGGTGGAAAACGGATATCAATTATTTTTTGATTATTCAAATGATGTAGTTGCAATTTTGTGTGAATTTGAATTGGAGGACGCCGATTTAAAAAATCAAGAATTTTTAGATAGTGCAAAAAATTTGCAACTAAAATGGAGCATAAAAGATTTGAATAAAATAGTTATAATGCGAGTCTTTAATAATAATGATGCCGGATCGCCAGATTATAGTGGCTATTATTTATTAGCAAGAGACTTCAAAGATGCGGAAGGCTACTTAAATCTTTGGGACAAGGGAAAGTCAGAGTTCAAAGAAATAAAAAATAAATTTAGCGTTAGTGAGAAGGATGTGGAAAACGAGAATGGAAGGGGGCCATTTGCAAATATTGAAAATTTAACTGCTATCTATAAAAAACTAGAAAGCAGTTTAAGTGTGGACTGGTTTAAGTATGATAATTTTTCGAAAGATAAATATTTTTTTCCAGGATATAAATACTTAGATTGGAATTTTTCATTAAAGGATTTGGAAGACATGGCCAAGGAAGCCATGATTAATGTCACCGATCCTTTGTTACTTCAAATTAAGAGGCTAGCCGAAACAAAGCAGGCAGAGGCCAAAACTAAGGTTGATGAGGAGTTTGGGAGAATTATGAGTGGTTTGAAAGATGAATTACCGGAGAATATAAAGAATATTAGTTCTTCTATA
>CAZALZ010000032.1:0-8813 GCA_964486475.1 uncultured Gammaproteobacteria bacterium
GACAGTTTCGGCAACACTTCCACCAGTTCCGATTACACATTTGTTACTTCGGGCGGGGATGATGGCGATGATGGCATCGCCCCAACTGTTATTTCTTTTATTGTTCCGTCCGTTTCCAGTTCAACTATTGTAATGATTACGGATTTTGCGGCTGATGATAATATCGGAGTTACCGGATATATTATTACTGAAAGTTCAAGTGTTCCGGATCTTTCTGACTCAAGATGGGAAGCAACTCCGACATCTTCTTATGCTTTTATTTCTCAGGGAAACAAAGTTTTATATTCTTGGGCGCGCGACGCCGCCGGAAATATTTCGTCTTATTCTTCCGTTTCCGTTATTATTGATACTGACCCGCCGAACATAACCGGTTTTGAAATACCGGCCTCTGCTTCGTCTCTGACAGTTTTAATTTCCTTGTTTACGGCGGAAGATTCTCTTTCGGGAGTTTCTGCTTATCTGCTTTCAGAATCGGAAGAAACTCCAAGTTTATCAGATTCCGGCTGGTTGGGCGATTCGCAAAATAACTATACCTTCTCTTCTCAGGGAATAAAAAGTTTGTACGCCTGGGTTCGCGACGCGGCCGGCAATATTTCTTCCAGCTCCGTCGGTGTTGTTGATATATCCATAGCGGAATCTTCTTCCGCCCGCACCGTGCATGGAATTGATGGTATTTATTTCTCCGCTCCGGTTGAAGGCGGTTTTTCAGTATTAATTAATAACGATGCCGCGACTACTACCGAAAGAACTGTTTGGCTGACTTTTGAAACTAATGGACAAAAAATTGATAGCGTTCAGGCCAGTGAAACCGGTGATTTCTCTGGAGTCATAGGGAAGGCCTATATTAATCGTTTGCCGTTCACTGTTTCTGAAACGCAAGGTTTGAAAAAGATTTATGTCAGATTATGGTTTGGCAATGATTATTCCGCCGGCGAAATTTCCGACACTATTTATTATCAAATCAATGATTCTTCTTCATCTTCCTCTTCTGATTCTCGCCAGTCCGAAGAATCTTCCACCACCTCGTCAATAACCGAAATTCGCACATATGGTTTAGGAGAGAAAGATGAATGGAACGAAGAAATAGTATGTTCAATTGAATCTTTATCCGACGAAGAAAAAACTTTAAGAGATGAGGAGTCGAAAAAAATAAAAGAAGAAATAAAAAAATTGATAACCGAACAATCGTCCGGCGAAGGCTTAATTCGAAAATTAAAACGTTTATCTATGGAAAATAAGCTTTCCGGCAGACTGCTTCTTCAGGTTGAAGAAAACGGCGAGGCTTGGTATCTGAATCCTGTCGATAGAAAAAGATATTTTCTTGCTCGGCCGGCCGATATGTTTAACATCATGAAACAATTCGGCTTGGGAGCTTCTCATAAATACATAACCGAAACGGAAATTTTTCCCCAGAGATTATCCGGAAGAATACTTATTGATGTCGGAGATCTCGGCAAGGCTTATTATATAAATCCTATTGATCGCAAAAAATATTATTTGGCCTGCCCGTCACATGCTTTTTATCTAATCAAAAAATTAGGTTTGGGGATCACTAATGAAGATATCGGTTATTTAAAAGCCGGATTGCTTGAAAATTAACCGTTTTTCTTCTATTTGATTTTTTTGCCGGTTTGAGATAAAATATCAGATTAATTTTATGAATTTTTAGTTTTATTAAAATTTTAAATTACTAAAAATCAGCTTAAAAATATGTCAGGACATTCCAAGTGGGCGACTACTCATCGCCAGAAGGCCGTAGTTGACGCCAAGCGCGGTGCGGCTTTTACCAAAGTAGCCAATATTATCACGATTGCCGCGCGTAAAGGCGGCGATCCGGACACTAATTTTTCTTTGCGCATTGCCATAGATCGCGCCAAAGCTGTTAATATGCCCAAGGATAATATAGAAAGGGCGGTTAAGCGCGGCACCGGAGAGTTGGATGGAGCGGTTTTGGAAGAACTGGTTTACGAAGCGATCGGTCCGGCCAATTCCCAATTCGTTTTAAAAATTTTAACTGACAATAAAAACAGAACTGCCGCCGAAATCCGCCACTTGCTTTCTAAAAACGGCGGAGCGATGGGTGCAACCCTTTGGAATTTTGATCTTAAGGGTGTAATTCGCGTTTCCGCCGAGGAAGTGGCCGCTAAGGGCTTAACCGGAGATGAAGCGCAATTGGAGTTGGTCGATGCCGGCGCCGAGGACGTTAAAGAGGAAACAGAAGGTTTGACTATTATTACGCCCGCGGCTGATTTACAAAAAGTTAATAAATATTTGGAAGATAAAGAAGTTAAAACCGAGTCGTCAGAAATAGAATATGTCGCCAAAGAAGCCATTGATGTTTCCGGCGAAGATGCGGTTAAAATAGAAAATTTAATGGCGGCGATGGAAGAAAATGAAGATATTTCGGATTATTATTCCAATTTAAAATAGCAAAACATATAATACAAAAAATCAAACAACATTAGATATTTTTGCTTTTATGCAAAAAATAATTTTAGGATTAGACCCCGGCATCGCGGATACCGGTTACGGCTTAATAGAAAAAATGCCTGGGGGAAAATTGAAATATATAGACAGCGGTTCAATAAAAACTCCGGCCGGCGCGGCAATGCCGGACCGGATTTTATTTTTGGCGGAAAATTTGGAGAAAATTTTAGATAAGTACAAACCGTCGCTGGCGGCGATTGAGGAGTTGTTTTTTTGCAACAATGCCAAAACCGCCATTATTGTCGGACAAGCCAGGGGAGTATTGCTTTTAGTTTGCCGCCGGAAAAATCTGCCGATTGTTGAATTTACCCCTTTGCAGGTTAAACAATCGATTTGTTCTTATGGCCAGGCGGAAAAAAAACAAGTGCAAAAAATGGTTAAATTAATTTTAAATTTAAAAGAAACCCCGAAGCCCGATGATGCCGCCGATGCTTTAGCCATTGCCATTAGTGCCGTCAACGAGCTGAATATGAATAAAATTAATAAATATTAGCTAATTTTAACTATTATTTACTTTAATTGATATTTGTTTTGAATCATAATATATTTAGGGTTTATATAGCTATTGACAGAGGTTAAATAAAATAGTATATTTGAGTTTAATAATTTTTAGAAAAAAAATAATATTTTTTAAAAAAAATATGGCTGAAAATGTTAATTTGAACACCAAGGAGATTGTTAAGAATATTTTATCTAAGCTTTCCAAAAAGGAAAGAGATATAATTTCCCGCCGTTTCGGCTTAAAAGATTCGGAACGCGAAACTTTAGAGGCAGTTGGAAAATTTCATAATTTAACTCGCGAGCGCATCCGCCAAATTGAAAACGCCACCATTAAAAAATTGCGCGAATTAAAAGAATTAAGGGAAGACCTTGCCGAATTAAGCTCTAAGACATCTAAAATTATCCGCGAGCACGGAGGCCTCACCGAAAGAGAATATCTTTTCCATATTCTCAATACTTTTTCTCCGGTTGAATACAAGAGTGATGATTACAATTTAGAAAAAAACCATTATGATTTTATTTTGTCCAGATTGCTTAACGACGATTTTGAAGAAATTTCCAGGCATGATTTTTTCAAACCTTCTTATAAATTGAAGAATGAGGAGCTGGCGCATTTGGAAGAATTGGCGCGCGAGCTAATGGCTCGGGTTTTGGAATTAAAAGAGGTTATGCGCACCGAGGAAGCTATCAATATGCTTTCAGGGCTATCTTCTTATTCTAAAAATAAGGATAAATTTTCGCTTGCCTCTGAATTTGATATTTCTCCTTCCTGGGAGGACTCTTTGTTCAGTGAAGACAATGATTTAGTGCGCAACAACAAAACTTTATATTCTTTATTAAAAGCCGTCCGCGGCTTAGAGCAGAATAAATTCGGCTTTTGGGGGGCTGATGTTTCTGAAGAAATCAACCCAAAAACTATAAATCATAAAATTTATTTGGTTTTGAAAAATTCCGGCCAGCCGATGCATTTTACCGATATTGCCAAGCGTATTAACGAGGTTTGCTTTGACCATAAAGTTGCCAATGCCGCGACTGTCCATAATGAATTAATTCTTGATTCGCGCTATGTTTTAGTCGGACGGGGGATTTACGGTTTAAAAGAATGGGGCTATAAAGAAGGAGTGGTGCAGGATGTTGTCCGACAGATTTTAAAAGAAAACGGTCCGATGACTAAAGAAGAAATAATCAATAAAGTCTTAGAAAATAGGGTGGTTAAAAAAACAACCGTATCTTTGGCTCTTATGAATAAGGATGTCTTTGATAAAGTCGGCGAAAAATACAAAGTCAAAGCATAGTTTGTTTCGCGTAAAAGTTTAATTAAAAGTTTTTAGAAATAGCCGGCAGCCTCCCTTGTGGAAAAGTTTCTTGACCATTATTCAGGCCTTTGCTATAATTATCCACATGATGATGTTAGTTGTTTTTGACGCAATTAAGCATCATTAGGGAAAAACAATACCGGCGCCTTTATCGGCGTCGGTTTTGTTTAATTAAGGGATATTTAAAGATGTCGTGCTGGCCTTGCTTGATTTGCCTTTTTTATTTTTTAATGTTATATTAAAATAGTTATTGGAAAATCATTCCAAATTTTTATATTTAACGGCAATGATAAAAAAAATATTCTTTTTTTTTGCGGAATTAGTTAGGATTGTGGCTATTTCCCTGGCGATAATAATCCCGGTGCGCTATCTCCTAATTCAGCCATTTTATGTCGAGGGAGCTTCGATGGAGCCGAATTTTCATGATAATGAATATTTAATTATAGATGAAATAAGCTATAGGTTTAATGACCCCCAAAGAGGCGACATAATAGTTTTCCGCTATCCGCGAAATCCCCAGGAATATTTTATAAAAAGAGTTATTGGATTGCCCGGGGAAAAAATAGAAATAAAAGACGGCCTGATATACATATATAATCTTGAAAATCCCGAGGGATTTATTTTGGAAGAAAGTTATCTTGACCCTGATTTAAAAACTTATGGCAATTTTATGGAAAATCCTGTGGAATTAAAAGAAGACGAATTTTTTGTTCTCGGCGACAACCGCAATTCCTCAAGAGATTCCAGGGTTTTCGGGCCGGTTGATAAAAGTTTCATTACCGGCCGAGTTTTTTTCCGCGGCTGGCCGTTAAAAAAAATCGGGTTATTTGAAACTCCCGAATACTAAGAATAGTATGGTTAAAAATAAAGGAGCGGCCAAAAGGCCGCCGGCAAAAAGAATTATGAAAAAAAATAGCGAAAACGTCGCCAAAGTTAAGGTGTTGTCTGAAAAGTTTTCCCGTTTGCGCGGGATGAAAGACATTTTTTTTGAAGATGCCCGTTATTGGGAGGCGGCTATTAATAAAGCTTCAGATTTGGCTTTGGAATATGGTTTTAAAAATATTCAAGTCCCGATATTGGAAAACTATGAATTGTATCGCCGATCTTCCGGAGAGGGAAGCGATGTGGTTTCTAAAGAAATGTATTCTTTTGTCGACAAGAATGGCGACAAGGTTGCTCTGCGGCCGGAAATTACCCCCGGTCTTGCCCGGGCTTATATCGAAAATGGTATGTTGTCTTTGCGGCAGCCGGTGAAGATGTTCACTTGTGGCCCGATTTTCCGCCATGAGAAGCCGCAAGCCGGGCGCTATCGCCAGGCTCATCAGTTTGATTTTGAGATTTTCGGGGAAAATAGTCCGGTGGCTGATGTTCTTTTAATGCTTATCGCCAATAATATTTTTAACGAACTTAAGATTCCGGTGGTTTTTGAGGTGAATAGCATCGGTTGCAAACAATGCCGAGCCGATTATGTTAAAAAATTAGTCGCTTATTATAAAGAAAGAGGGAATCGTTCCAAATTGTGCAACGACTGCAAAAAACGCCTTGACAAAAACCCCCTGCGTTTATTAGACTGTAAAGAACCGTCTTGCTGCCAGTTAAAAGAAGATGCCCCGCCGATCGTTGATTTTTTATGCGAAGACTGCAAGAAAAATTTAACCAGGGTTTTGGAATATTTGGATGAAATGAGCATTCCTTATGATCTTAATCTTTCGTTAGTTCGCGGTCTTGATTATTATAATGGAATAGTTTTTGAAATATTTCCCAAAGAGGACGAAAATGGAGGAAAGGGTGATATGGCTTTGGGAGCCGGCGGACGTTATGACGGCTTGGTGGAATTTTTGGGCGGAAGGCCGACCCCGGCTTGCGGTTTCGCT
The DNA here is from genome assembly GCA_964486475.1 of uncultured Gammaproteobacteria bacterium. Classification (GTDB taxonomy): domain Bacteria; phylum Patescibacteriota; class Patescibacteriia; order Patescibacteriales; family WJLG01; genus JBAZHE01. The sequence continues at coordinate 6,179 of CAZALZ010000032.1, forward strand.
ATTGGGCTTGAAAGAGCGGTAATGAAAATGAAAACTGTCGGCTTGTCCAAAGAAGAAGAAAAAAAAGATCTTGTTTTTGTCGCCCAGCTTGGAGATGTCGCCCGAAGAAAAGCTATGAATTTATTTGAAGAATTGCGTCGGTCCGGCTTTTGCGTCGCCCAAGCTTTCACCCACGACAGTTTAAAAAGCCAATTAGAGGAAGCTAATCTTTCCGGCGCGCGCATGGCTTTGATAATCGGGCAGAAAGAAATAAACGATAAAACCGTCATGTTCAGGGATATGGAATCGGGAAACCAAGAAGTCGTTGATTATCGTAAAGTCAAGACGGAACTGGAGAGAAGATTGAATAATATTGAAAAAGCATAAAATAATTTAATTATTAAGATACTAGATTGGAGGTAATTATGACAGAATTCAAAAGAAAAAAGGGTGAAAGCTTCGAAAGTTTCTTGCGCCGCTTCAACCGCGGTTTGAAGAACAGCCATACTTTGACTATTGCCAGAGCGAAGACCACAAACAAACCTAAAAAAACAAAACGTCAGCAAAAGCAAAAAGCTTTATTCAGCATGGACTTGAGAAACAGAAATAGCTATCTGAGAAAAACAGGTAAAATGAAAAACGAATCTCTGAATAAAAGATAAAAACACACCCCTTACCAAGGGGGTGTTTTTATCTTTTATTATGTGTTATTATTATGATGTATATATTACACGGTCTTCAAATATTTTTTAAAAAGAATCAATCAAGCGTCAGAACAATAAAATTTTCAATGGAAAAGATAATTAAATTTAAACAATATGAATATTAAACTAAAAATAACCATTACTACGGCTTTATTGATTTTTAGTTTCGGTTTTGGTTTAAAAATTAAAGCCAGTGATTGGTATATAGATAATGCCTCAACTGGTTCTAATAACGGGACTTCTTGGCTTGACGCTTGGCAAAGTTTTTCTTCTATAAATTGGACCAACATTCAAGCCGGGGATGTTCTTTATATAAGCGGAGGAGTATCGTCTACAACATATGCTGAAACATTAACGATTGGTAAGGGTGGTTCAAGTGATGCCTCTAGAATTATAATAAAAACTGGCGCCGCGCATCCAACACTGAGTGCGGGGCATGATGGAAAGGTAGTAATTACTGGGGCTACCGGAAGTTTTGGGATTAACGTAAACAGGAAAGCAAACATAACAATAGATGGTAATGATGGAAGTGGAAATAGAAACATAGAAATAGCTAATACGGGCAACACAGGAATCTATTCAATTGCCGGCACGGAAGTTTTTAATGTAAATATTTCTTATTGTTATATTCATGATACAGCATCGAACGATGGTATATTTTTAGACAATACCGGTTCGGGGATAGAAATATCCTACTGTTTGATTGAGCGTCCATATCAAGATGGTATTAAGGTCGGAGTCTGGAATGCCACTGATTACGGTTCGGTAAGAGTGCACCATAATATTATTAGAGAAGTTCAAGACGATCTTATGACAACCGATTCGAGCGTTGATGTTTATAATAATATATTGGGACCTTGGGCGTCTTATGATTATACCGGGACTAATAGTGTTAATGGACATGCGGATGGCATACAAAATTACGAAGGGTATAATCGTATCTATAATAATGTATTTATGACTGATGCGTATGTCAGTAGAGATACAACCTTAAATCCAAGCTCGCTGCTTTTTCTTACAGACGATAGCAATAGATCAAAAGGGCATTACAGAGTTTATAATAATGTATTTTATGAAAGCGGAGCGGCTTATACCGATAATAAATTTTTTGGAATTAATTTTTATTATAGGAACGGTACTTTAGATGATGTGATTGTCGCCAACAACACTCTTGTTAATGTTGGATCTACTGGTATTTTAATATCAGGCAATCAAATCATTACAAATATGAGTATTGAGAATAACGCGGTTGTTGATTGTAATACGGGTGGGAGTCCGGGTATCTCCGTGTTGGGGACCATAATTTATCCAGGATCAAGTATTAATATAAATAGAAATATAGTAAAGGGTTTATCTAGTGACACCAGTAGTGGTAATTCCATATCATTTAATGGAATAACCTATACTATAAATAATTTTAATGTTTTAACAAGTCAAACAGGATTAGTTGATCCGAACGGCGGGAGAACTAATATAAATAATTACCCTTTGTTTCTTGTTTATAACGTAGGAGGTGGAGAGGATAATGATTTTCATATTAATAATGCTGATACAATAGCTAAAGATTCTGGGTTAATTTTAAGTGATTATTTTACTACGGATAAGGATGGCGTTTCTCGCCCTCAAGGCTCCGCCTGGGATATCGGCGCCTACGAATACGTCGCCACCGAAATAACCCCGCCCGTCATCTCCTCCGTCTCCTCCACCACCTCCGCTACCGCCGCAACCATAACCTGGACCACCGACCAGCTCTCCACCTCCACGGTATATTACGCCACCGACGCCTACTACGACGCCAACGGAGGAACCTACAACCTGGCTTCCACCTCCGACGCCTCGGTCTATTCCCACACCGTTAATCTCTCGGGATTAAGCGAATATGCTCAATATCATTTCTACGTCGAATCAACCAACGCCTCCGGCACGGCCACATCCTCCGACTACACATTCAC
>CAZALZ010000033.1:0-8654 GCA_964486475.1 uncultured Gammaproteobacteria bacterium
GTAGGAAATAGATGTAAGTTACCCACTCGAAACAGCGAAGAGCCGTTTTACTAAATAAGTCTCTACTTATTGGACTTTCTTGCATATTTCTTTGTAATTTTAGTACTTAATTTAATAAGTTGACCTGAAACCCAATCCAAAAACAAACTTCAATCACTAATTATTATATGACTTCTATTATATTTACTTGATGAATTTGGTAAAACTCAAAGTTTAATGAAATGCTTATAATTTTTTGTAGGCATTGGCAAGAAATCGGGCTTTATCGTATTGTTTCTCAATAGTTAGACAAACTTAATATATATTGTGATATATTAACAGTATAATTTTTCCACTTTTGAATATACTTAATTGATAATATACCTCTGGAGCAGTAGAATGGTTAGTCGTTTATCTTGGATCAGATTGGGATTTTCTCTCCTTATCGTGTTGTCTATAATATCAAACGTTGCTGCAATAAAGGTTGATCCGGTTCCGAATTTGGCTCCCACTTTAGATGAGGGTGTACCGGTAAACTTTACTCTTAAAATTGATGACTTAGATCAAAAAAGTGTGGATGATTTGACAATTGAAACAGATTTAATCAAATCCGGGAATTCCCCAATATTTGATTTTGGAGAGTTGAACGAATACGTAGGTACTGATATATATAAACAAACTTTACACCTGAATTTATCGTCATTCCCAAATGAAAAAACAGTAACCATTAAGATTTCTGGCATTTCTCCGAGTGGAGAGACTCCTGATCAAGTTAGAGATAATCTTGTTCTCACTAGTTTTAAATCTGGAGACCTGAAATATTATGAAGTGAAAAACGGTAAAAATTACCAAGATATGGCAGTATTCAGACTTAATATTCAGAAAGTGCAAACTTTTGAAAATACGATGCAGCAAATTAAGATCGATGAATTGAAACCTTTACAAGAAGACGTTAGACGTTTATTCAACGCCGGATTTACCACTGAAGCTCAAAAAATGGCTTCTGACATAAGTGAAATCAAACTTCCTCCTAATAATTTGATGTTGTTTAGTATTTTTGATATAAAGAATGAACTAATCCTAAATATTATTGTAATAGGTTTTCTCATGCTAGGTATAGTAATAGGGTATGTAATTGGCAAAAAAAAGCCTTCTGAAGATTATTAAGGGAGGAATTAGATGGCAATGAACTTTCCTGATTGTATTTATGCGCTTGGTGGAGCTGGTAAAGAACTTATCTTTAATACTCTAAAACAAGAATGGATTTTAAAAGAAATATTGAAGCCTCAGCGACAACCCAATAAATGCGTGATAATGATAATAGACACTTGTGTTGAAGATAAGAGCAAAGACTGGGAGATCATAGAGAACATCAAAAATAGTATTCGTACAATTACGGAAGAATATATCAAATCTAATCCAACTTCTGGAATGAGTTCCAGAGAAATAGAAATTTCTTATCATCTTCTTACTCTGGAGTTGCGTCTTGAGAGACCTGTTGACCTTGGTGGAGAAGGTGTAAAAGCAAGTGTACTTAATGCTACTGATGCAAAATGTTGGTGGATTAATGATGATCAGATAAGTACAGATTGGTATAAAAAAGTTAAGTCAAAAGAAAACTTACAAAATCTAAACTTTACCAAAGGAGTATATCGGAAGAGAGCTATTGCAAAAGCAGTTTATTATAAAGCTATAGCTGAAAACAAGTTCGATGTAGAGTTTCCTGGTCGAAATATCGACATTATATGTGGTTTAGGGGGAGGAACTGGGTCTGGGATTGTATTAAGCCTTGCCAAAAAAATAAAAGAAAAGAGGCAAGGGTCAGACATTCACTTGTTTGGTGTAATTTCTACCCTTAACGAAAGTGAGGACGAGAAGGCTAACTGTGCTGCAATATTGAGTGAATTAGAATATATGAAAATCTTTGATAGTAGGTTAGAGCTAAATGAAGATGATATAGGTAATATGGATGCCTCTGATAACAATATCTTTAAGAGTATAGTGCTCCTTCCAATTGAACCTACAGAATATGCTGGAGAGCTAAATTTGGACATTAAGCGTCGAAGCCAGATTCTGGAATACGATGATGTATTCCCCTACGTGCTTATCGCCTTCCACAATACTCAAGGAACCCAACCTGAATTCTTAGATTCTCAAGGTTTTGCACCATTCTGCGTTGCCATACCTCACCTTGTCCGCTATAATGTAAATTACATCAAAAATATACAAGACTCTATCGAAGAAAATATGAAGGAAAAACAGAAGTCTCAGAATTATGAAGACAGCATTTATGATTTAGCTAAAGAGTATTTGAAAAATTACTTTGAGGATGTTATTGAAAATAACCCGAAGGGAAATATCCTTGATGATGATGATACTGTATTCATTGATGAAAGATACAAACAATTTAAAACTGCGTTAAACTCCAAATATTTTGAGGAACTTCAATATAAAAAATTATTAAAACTAAAAAAGATTGTCAACAAAATTGATGAAAAAAAATCCAGTGAAAGTTATACTAATAACATGCATATAGACGAGATAATAAAAATCATCAATGACGAAATCATAGGTGAGGGATTTAATGCATTCAATGCATCTACAGTTAATGATGATTTTGCATCTAAGATTATGGTCGAGGATTTAAGGAATATAGATTCACTGATTCTAATTTTAAAACAAATCAATGATTTAAAACAAATAAATGGTTTAGATAATAATCTGATTAAGAAAGTATTAAAAAGTTGTGTTAAACCTCAAAATGAGGAATCTCTTGGCAGTCGAGTCTCGATTACTAATGAAGCCATAGAGGAAGAAGAAAGAAGATACGGGTTTTTGAATAAGAAACTTAAAGACTTGATCGATGAATGTGATACATTTAAAGGTGAAATCGAAAATGCTGCAAAAAAGAGAGACCAAAAATGGAAGAGAGACGTGGAAAATACGTTTATTGATTATAAGCAGTTTCAGAAAGATGTACCTGATATAAAGAGATCTTTTGAAGCTCTAAAAACCGCTATGGAAAATTTTGTAGAGGAAATAAACAAATCTGATAAAGAGAGTGTAATAAATAAAATTGATACGAGTAACCTCGAAAAAAAATTTTTCGATTTTTTTAAATGTGGTGTTCCTGCACTGGATTGTCATCAAATAATCTCTATAATGAAAGGAATAAAAGTATCAGAAATTAAGTCAAAAAAGAAACTAGGATGGCCTGAAAAATGGATACCTGGAAAAACCAATGGTAAAATAGAAAAAATAGAGGCTGCGAAACGCCGGGATATATTTTTGGCTAATTTGACACGACTTTTGAGTGATCTGAGTAACGATGAGGGCATAAAACTCGGTTTAAAATTTTCGGATAGTGTATTTTCTTATGCATTTCTCTTTAGTATGGATGATTATATTAGTGAAAAATCGAACGCATATGAAGAGTTGATTTTGAAAGATCTGAGACGTGAGTACACAAATAATACAGCAAGTCTTTTTGAAGATCTAAAAAAGAAACTCAGAGTCTCAGAAACTCTTCAAATTATCAACATTGAAGAAATTGTAAAATGTCATGAAGATTATGATGAAAAGGTAGCAGTATTCGAAGTATCAATTAGTAAAACGCAGGCAGACGTTGAGAACAGCTCTTACAGAATCAAAAAGTACACAAGTTTAAAAGATAAACTGTCAAAAAGTGCACCTCTCCATAAAGATTATCTATCCAGTCTTTCTAGTTACAATTCCTATTTCTTGGAAGCTGACAAAAATTACGAAAACCGAAAATCTCTTCTTGGAAAAGACATATTTGTTACAGAAATTCAACCACAGCAGATCTTTGAAATTATGTCTTTATCAAGTAATATAAATAAGGTTATTCAAAATGAACAAGAAAGACAACTTTTAATAAGAGAAGTTAAAAATTCTTTTTTTAAATTAAGTAGTAAACGGTACAATACTTTAGCAGTAAAATCATTTTCGGATGAGGCGCAAGTATATAGTTGGGATAAGACTACTTTAGGTTGCGCCATGATTACAAAAGCAACACAAATTGAATTTGAAGTAGTTGAAGGAATTGGCACTAACTTGAAAAGTGAGTTCTGTCTTGCGGATAACAGTCGGAATTTTAATAATTGGACCGTTCCTTGTGGTGACGATTGGGGAGTAGGTATTGTATTATTTATTACTCCAATACCTCTTGATAACATAAATAACTTCGTTGACGTGACGAAAGGTTACTTCCAATCATATCAAAAAATTAAAAAAGATCCAAACAAACTCTTTGTTCTTCACAATTGTTTACTTCTGGAAAAAGGAAAGTTCATTGAAAGATCAAAGATAAATGATCTTGAATATTCTGAAGAGGTTAAGAAACAATTTTTAGTAGACGAGAAAGAAACTAAAAAATTTATTGCCCAAAATCTTAAAGTAAAAAAGTTGAGTGACGTAGTAGATACAATCTAATATAGTATTTAGAGGAGAAATAATGCCTGCAAACAAATCTCTACTAAATATTCTAGTTGAAAGAGAAGATGAGATCTATTTTTTGGGATCTGTTCTTTTATTTCTTATATTAACACCTTCTCTAATAGAAATTGTTACAAGACCCTGGTTAACTAATAATATCCTTTTTCGGAGTATTGCTAACGTTATATGGTTTTTTGATTACAGTGGAATATCTAAAATTATAAATTTGACTGTTGGTTTTTATGTAGCTAGTATGTTATTCCTGGTAATGGATGAGAAAAAGAGGTTTCAAACATTTGTATTAATCGCAATTCTTTTCGTTTTTGTCCTTTATGTATTAACAGGAAATCTTTTTCCTAATGTTAAGTGGAGCTTGATTTGGATAATTGCTGGTTTTGCAGTGGGACTTTTTGCCAGCGTCGATGATATACAGAAAGAAAAAAATCCTATAAGAGCTCTTTTAGAAAATAAAAAAGAATTTCAAAGACCTTCTAAGAATTTGACATTTATTTCGCTGTCAATTATCACTATATCATTTGTCGCTTATTATACGGTCTTATTATTAAATAGAGGTATAACATCAAATAATAGTTTTTTCAAGGATTTAGCTATTGTTACTATTTTTGGCATTTTTTTCACAAAGTTCATGAAATATGAAATTGATAGTTCAAATATACTCATATTGGGTCCTAAAGAGTCTGGAAAAAGTCTTTTTCTAGCAGGAGCTTATTTAAATGCGCTAGAGGTAGGGGGAAATGTAAAAATAAGTCCTAGTGAAAAACTTATAGATCTGATAGATGAAATGCAGAACAAAGGATGGGTCAGAAGAACAAGTACATTTGAGGAATATAGCTTTAATTATAGGTCTGGAACCTTATTTCCTAGAGATATACAATTTAATACTTGTGATTATCCTGGTCCCTACCTTACAGGTCTCTATGAATTTATGAAAAATCATGAGATTCCTAAAAGTAATTCAGAAGACATTGACACTAGTTCAGAAAACTTATTCTTTAGCGATGAATCAAATTCAAAAGAAATATTTAAGACTCTCGAGAATAGAATAAAAAAGTGTGATAAACTAATATTCCTCATTGATGGAAACAAATATCCTAAATTTACGGATATGGGGATTAAAGATTATCAAAAACTACTAAAATATTTTAATGAGAATCATATTTATAAGGACTATTATATTGTTGTAACTAAATGTGATCTGTTTTTTGATGATTATACTGAGAAACAAAAAATCGATAAAACAATAATAGAGAGCGAGTCTTACGATGATTTTAAAAACTTTATTAACGGTCTTTTTCTTGAAAATATCGCTATGAAACCTCTATTAATGGATACGAATTGTAAATTCGTATTTCCTGTTCTTTACTATACTGTGTTGGAAGATGAAAATCGCATTCCTATAAGAGACAGGTATGGTAATATAATGCCTCCTTTTGGTTATGATCCTTTGATAAACTACTTGGTTAAATGAGGGATAATATGCCAGAAAATGACAACCGCCTGAACGACAACTCTCCTCTTATCATCTATGAGGACCAAGATGGTGCTTTGTTGTATCCGAGTGAAAAAAGCGAGACTAATAAATCGAGATTTGTAACCAGTCTTTATGATCACAAAATTGCTCTCCTATTAAGTAAAAAAGAAAGAAAAATAACTATTTATTGCCACATTATAGCTGCAAAAAGGGGGGGAAGAGAGATTGGACTTTATCTAGTCCACGAAGACGAACCTTCTATATACTCATTTGAAAATTTTAAAGAGTACGCGGAAAAATTGTTGAAGGAGTTAGAGTTTAATTTCTCAGATGTTGATGATTCATCTAATAATATCTTTGGAAACAATATTATTTTCAAAAATATTGATGTTTTTGATTCCGGAAAAAACGAACAATTCTATAATGACGATGAGATATATCTATTAAAACAAGAATTGTCAAAAGGTGAGCGACTTACTTATTCAGGTGGAAATGAATATACAATTCCGAATTTTGTCGCAAGTTTTCTGAAAAATATTCCTGAATGTCATATTTGCATTTCTTCTACGCAATCTGATTCCTGCAATTTAAATATTCGAACTGATTTTCGAAATAGTGATCTAAATCCAACAGGAAATACAAAAATTATTATTGAAAGGATAAAAAAACAGATAAAAGAAAAAGAAGAAAAGAAAAGAAAAGAAAAGGCTGAAAAGTTAAAAGTGGATGCATTATGTAGTCTTGAAAATTCGATAAAACAATTACAATCACGTGGATGTAATAATTCTTATATATTAAAGTACTTATATAGTTATTCTTTGTCTCCAGATACTCCTATTGACCTTTTTATTCAAATTCTCGTAAAATCAGAATGTAATATAAATGAAGGAAGAAGGTATTCGAAAGATGATCTAACAAATGAATTACTCAAACTATTTAAAAATTCTCGTTTTAAAAGTATGCTAGACGATCGATTCATAACTACTTATCTCATTGAGCGTTTAGATCAAATTAAAGAATCAAAAGATCCTCAAGGTTTGATAACAAACGAAAGTAAAGAGTCAACAATATCTGTACGCACCGAAGAACTTAACGAACTTGATAATGCAATAAAACAACTACCATGTCAGGTGGATAATTCTGAAATAATTATGTATGTATATCGGCATATTTCGAGTTCCCCAATTGACAAATTTATAAAAACTGTTATTGACTCAGATATCGCAATAAAACGAGGGAAAGAAATTATCTATAACGATAAATTTAATCTGACAAGTAAACTCATTGAGTTATTTAACTATCTTAGTTCTAAAAATATGCTAGACTGGAAACTTATTGAGAAAGATGAATATATTAAGACTTTAATCAAAAATACTAATCATAAAAATGCTCAAACTGAGCCTAAAAACTATCAACTTTCTAACTCAAAAAAACCGTTATCAAGAAAGATCCAAAACTTATATGATCGATATATTGGGTTACAAGGAAAAAAACTTCTATCATCTGGGAAAAAATTCATATCAAACTTGTCTAAAAAATTTAATGCTCAAACTGAAAATCAGTATAAAAGTATTAATAATAGAGACTATGGAAAAGAGAAGAAACAAAATGAGAAGATAACAAAAAATATTAACGCTCAAAGTAAAAATAAATCTAAGCATACATCAAGTTTTGATGCTAAAATTAGAAAAGATAACATAATAGCAGATTACCGAGATGCTATAATCAAACTTTCGTTACTAGGATTACTATTATTAATACTATTAGAAGTAATAATTTTGATATACTTTTATCTTTTCAATGGCACGTTTTATATCGGGAACTTTACTCTTGGATTTAATTAACTGACTTAACATAATATTTACAGGATGCGAGAATCGGATCAATAACTGAAGTTAGCTTTTTATTATCTTTCTTGTATACTTTGGAGGAATACCAATGTCTGAACTCAATATAACAACAAGTTTTGAAGCATCAAAAGATCACACTATAATATTCCAGGTGACTTTGGAGAATATAAGTGAAAATGATATTTCTAATGTAGAAGTAATACTTAATCGCATTGACTCGATACTTAATCCAATAGGAAAAGAGCGCCAGCTTTTCAATATAATCGAACCTAGGAAAAGCTGCACTTCTGAATTTAAATTTCAATATTCAGAAGAATTGGATAACAAAAAAATTGGCGCTTACATCATATATTATAATCAAAAAGGAAAGAAAAATATCGTGTCAATACTTCCTCATAAAATTAAATTGCGTGCGGCCACCTAACCCTAAACAGGCTGTCCGACAATTACTTCCGGTAATAAAAGAATTCCTTCTTTTTTAATTTCGGTCTTATTTACTTTCTTTTTAGCACTTTCTTATTACTAACAATAATTGTCGGACAGCCTGCAAACTAGTGGGGTATTTGAATAAAATAAAACGCTAGAAGATCTGTCCCATATGTTTAATCCGATACTTGAGCCGCGCGTTGACTCTTTGGCCCAGCGTAAATATAAGAAATTTGCAGGTTACAAGCGTCGAGCAAGCGAATGGCTTGGAAAAGTTGCCAGACGTGAACTAAACTGTTACTGGTAAATGGGATCTTTCGTGGGGCTGGATAATGGGAGCCGTATGAGCTGAGAGGTTCCTGTACGGATTTATGAGGACCTCGGGGTGAAATTCCCTTGGGATACTCACCTAATGATGATGTTTTCTTGTGTGAACGGAAACAAACTCACGA
>CAZALZ010000034.1:0-378 GCA_964486475.1 uncultured Gammaproteobacteria bacterium
AAACATTTTGCAAAAGACGAGGTAAACATCGATGACTCAAAAGTTCAGTAATGCGCGGATATTAGATAAAGTGACTAATACGCCTCAAACTACTCGTGAAATTGCAAACCGTATATTGTACGTTGACAAAAACGGAAAAACATGGAAACCTGCCTTTGGAACAGTAGCTACAAAATTGAATATGTTGTGTGAAGCTGGATTGATTGTGCGTGTGGATGTGATTTCTAAAAAGAGAACATGGTATAAAACGAAAGAATAATTGGAGATTAAGAGCAATGGAATCTGTTGATACTTTAAAAGAAAAAAACAAGGCTCTAATTTTATACCTTGATACATATAACCCAAATGATCCAAGTGAATGTAAAAAGGCAAAGGAAA
>CAZALZ010000034.1:388-8623 GCA_964486475.1 uncultured Gammaproteobacteria bacterium
CAGACGGAGGATGGGCGCACGCGCATCGAATGCCGTTTCGAAAAGGACACCCTGTGGCTGACCCAGGCGCTGATGGCGGAACTGTTCCAGGTGACGCCTCAAAACATAACCGTCCACCTGAAAGCCATATACGCCGACGGCGAGCTGGACGAGGCGGCAACTTGTAAAGAATATTTACAAGTTCGCGCACAGTTGAAAGCTTTAGATGAATCTGCTCCTGAATGGAACACATATTTTGGGGATAATAAATTAATTGGAAAATCTGAGTATTATATAAAGAACGATATTAAATTGAGAAAGCAGGATGTAAAATCCCGCATAAAAAACGCCCTTGGGAATAAATGTATGCTTTGTGGGAAAGAAGGTGAAATAACCATTCATCATAAAGAATTATGCAGATATCATCAAAAAGATGCACAAACAAATAGTTACATCAGTAATATTGTATTATTGTGCAATGAATGTCATATAAATGTACACAAATGCATTACCGCGAATAAGAGAACAAATGAGTATCTAAAACCATATAGCAACCTCCCAATATATGAGGAAATATTTCATAAAAATGTATTTGAGACTTCCAATCTCAGTTTATTAAAAAGTACAAAACGCGAGGGGGACTAAAATGAAAATTGGATATAATTACAACCGCGTTAATTTAAACCGATTGATACTTTACGCCGCTTTGATATTTTGGGTACTCTGGTCTATTTATTGTGTAGCTATGTTGTATTTTGTGTTCCATCGGGTTATACTGAGTCTTGGAGTATTGATTGTTACTTTCATGTTTGCGTATACGTTTCTGCGTACAATAAAGAGGCACCTTTAAACGTGTGATAAAAGAAGTTGAAAACGGTAATGGAGAATCTGAAAGAGGAGAAGGAGTTGAAATAAATGAAACAAATCACACTATCTAATGAATGGTATGAAGTGCTTATGAATAAAATTCATGAGAACACTTACGGGTATGGTAAAACGTCTCTTGAAGATTATGTACTTGAAAATACTGTTGAAATGGAGGAGGACTATAGAGATTGTTGAAGGAGCTGGAATAATGTCAGAATATGATTTACTTTTAAAAAATTTAGAAGGAATGTGCAAGCTTACAATTGAAACCATCAATAACCATGATGGGTGCGAGGGCTTACCTGAAATAACTACCCCTCTGGATGTGGCATATAATTTAATTATCGACACGAAAAAGAACATTGATGAGTTTGAACATGCGTTTTTGCCGGAAGAAAGATATAAACTTATGTACTGTAAGAAGTGGGTAAATAAGAAAAACGTAGACGAACATGTTAAAATTATACAAATAGATCTACGTCATATGACACTTTTTTGTACATATCTAACGAAACCGATGCCTTTTAATGATGAGATGAAGATATTTAGGTTTTTAAATGAATTTGAACCTTGTTAAATTTATTTTAAACTCCATTCCTTTTTATCAGTATCCCAAAATAACCCAGCATCTTTTTTTAATTGTTCCCACTTCTCAGCCGGTGTGTCTCGAGAATCCCCATAATATACTTCTTTCCTATGTCTGCACCGTGGCTCACCTAAACATTGTTCAGCATAATTACTTTGTACTGTGTCATGTTCAAAAACTTTACCAAGTAAGGCAACATGCCAGGCTCGAGCTCGCTCGTCTGCTGGCCCCACGAAGACCCAGCGGTTATAGCCGTTTCCTCTGTTATACATCTCCTTGCCCTTCTCATAGGCTGTGTGTGAGGCTATTGCCCCAATCAGCGAAGCATACGCCAGGACTGAGCTATAAAATGGTTTCTCAACCGTCTTAGTAACCTCTGACAGCTTCAGATCCTCATCAACATAAATTTCCTTCCGCTTCTTCCCTACATTATCGATTACTATACTTTCTTCGCCTGAAAAGACACTATCAACATACTGTTTAATTTCGTCCTGGTTAGTGTCTGCCTTAACAAGCTCCTGGACCCTGGCGAGGATCTGAGCTTGTGCCCTGGTGTTGAATTCAGAAATGTAACCTAAATAAAGAGCTGTAAGGGTTGCTATTTCGGCTTTTTCTTCATCTGTTAGACCATCGTCCTCTGGTTCTGCTGATTTAATAGATTTATGTTTCTCGGCTGCTGTTTGGCCCGCTATGAAGTTTGAGGATATTTCGACAGCTAAAGCTTCTGATTGGTCTTTCTCAAGTTTAGAAAAAGCTGATTTTAGGGTTTTTTTGAAAGTGGATATGGTGAAAGGCATTATAGAAAAGAAGGTAGGGAAGATAAAAAAGGAAAATTAAATGAATAGAGTTACTCTAAAGCAGGAATATACTTTTCAATTACATCCTGATAGGTTTCATCAGATCCTTTAGTTTTAAGAGCTTCCAGCTTGTTTTTTAAGCTTACAGATACTTGAATAGTGGTTTTCTGGTCGTCCGGTGAATAATCCGTATCTATAGACTCCTCGAATTTTTGCAGGTCTGGAAATTTTTCCAATAAATCCCATTTCTCCGAATTTGCTATATATTGATAGGCTTCTTCATCAGTGATGATCTCAGCTGAGTCCTTTTCTCCTTGCCATTGAGTTCCATGTATCAAAACATACTGACCTGATTTTCTGAGCTTTGTTAAACCTAGATGCCTGCCCGTTGATCCGCAAGTCCAGTTATTACCGTCCCAAAAATCAAGGTTGTTATTGTATTCGACTCTCGCTACAACTCGTCCTTCTTCGTACACATTTACTTTAGCCAAAATTTATATCTCCTTATTGTTTTACCATAGTATTGCTATAGTACACTATAACGAGACCATTGTATAAATAATTATCCATTTGGTAAGAAATAAAGAATTGTTTATATCAGTTAATTATATATACTATTAGGGTGTATATAGTAATGTAGTAACATAAGGTAGGTTGAGAAAATGAGAACTTTTGAACTGACAAACAACTTTTATAGAACAATTTTCAACGTGCACGCTGACAAAATAGAATCCCATATCGATTTGTTTGATTCTCATGAGGGTGGAAATCTTTTCCCTTCAAAGAGAAAGATGATAGACTCTGAACAGCTTAGATATATGGGAATGATCACTCCTGATCAGTTCATTGAAAAGGTATTTCAGAGAGAATCCAACTTCAAAGAGATTACAGGAAACTATGCGGACGGAATTAACAAAACTTACGAGGAAAACAGAGAGCTTTATCCTCTCTGATCTTTTATTATTAACAAAGGGTTTTAATATGGACTGGAGCGAAAGCGATAAAGGGAAATCTGCTGCACAGTATAAAGAGTTATGTACACAGATTAAAAACTCTAAAAAAGGCAGTGACCCTATGGTCATTGAAATATTAAACAAGATGTCACATACTCAAACATTTTACGAGCATTATATATTAATTAGAGAATTATTTAAAGTTGTCATGGAGTGACTTTTAAATGCAAGAAGAAAAAATATGCCCTGTTTGTGGGGAATCTTTTAAAGTGCCCCCAACCAGACCAAAGCAAAAATACTGTTCTATGCCCTGCTCAGTGATTGGCAGACGCACAACAAAAGAAGAAACTGCAAAACAAAGAGTAGATGAATTCATAGATTCCTTACTTGACATAAAAATAGTAGACGTTTTAGAGGGTCGTTTTGATCCAGGCAATACGGACAATAGAATTTATGTAAATGCAAAAGGTGCATCTACCTGGCCGGGTAAGAAATTTATAGTTCTTGTGATTGAAGACTTATAATTTTTTTATTACTAGTTATCAGTTAATTATATATACTATTAAGGTGTATATAGTAATGTAGTAACATAAGAGGTGTAATAATATGGTGTTATACAGATCAGGAAGAATGAGCAAATCAAAGCAGATTAAAAAAGTTCTCGAACTTGCCCACAATTGGGATGAAGCTTTCGCGCTTCTTCAAAGAAGTGAGCTTAAACTTGATATCCCGGAAATTACCCAGATCGCTAACGATTGGGACGCTATACAGAAGATGCTTGCAAGACACAATAAAGGAGCTTATGCTCCTGAACAGGCGGTGGTCTGAATGGTAGGAGCCAGAAAAGAAAGCCGTCTATGGGGCTATCTAAACCTCGTAGAGGATATAGTCCAGGCAGTTGAATGTTGCAAGGCTTTTAAACTCAACCACGAGGACGAGGTTAAGGCCCTAAATATTTGGGAAAGAAAAAGAAGAAGAGTAATGTATTAAGTAAAAATTTCATATTCTTTCATATTTAATGTTCCTCAAAAAGTTTATCTATCGTTTCTTTAGCCGTTTTATAAGCTTCCTGTAATCTCTCTGTTATTTTTTTGTCCTTAAACCCGCTTGGATCTGTAGGACCTGCCGATCTTAAAGCCTCTGAAATAATAGCCTGTAGTATAGCATTAGTTTGATCCCCTGGAGCTCCTTCAGCCTGAGGTGCTGGCGTGCCATCCAGCGTAAGAATCCCAAATCCGGCTTCCTCTCCTAGCGCCTGAAGGTCTTCTTTGCCTGCTCCTACGTTCTTGAGTTGTACAAGTGTCTCAGCTCTTGCCTTTGAAGCCTGAGCTTCTGCAAGCAGATCTTTAACGTCTGGAGTGTCCAGGGTAAAATTGACCTGCATATCTTCCAGGGAGTAAGTTACCAGGATCTCTTTACCGTTTTTAGTTGTAGTGCCCTGCCAGGTTTTTTGAGCAAACTGTTTTTTAATCAGCTTGTTTGCGACTGCCTCATATTCCATACGCTCACCTGCGTGCACGCTGTTGAACATCTGCAGGATGTTTCTTGAGCTGGCAAGTTCCGTACCCGTCGCTGTGACGAGTGACATAGGAAAACCAAACGCTTGACCTATTTCTTCATTAAGCTGATCGATAAGGCTTTTAATGAATTGATAAGAAACGTTTCTGGCAGATTCGATAGGTTTTATTTCCAGGTCTGGCCCTGATCCGAAGACACCGCCGCTTTTCACACACTCTATAATTTTTTTCTGGGCTTCCTTTAGACTGTTAACCCAATTATTGAATTTCTGCAGCATTACATTATATTCGGTGGGGTTTGTATTCTGCAGGATTGCTGCAGGCATCTCGGGAAGAGAAGAGATAATTTTGGGATTTCCTGCAGCGTCCTTGACTTCTTTGAGAATTCCAGATTTAGCATGGAGAAAAGGATTGATAACTATGTAAATAAGATGAGGTGCGTTTGACAACAGTAACCGTTTTAGCCAAATTGCCAGGATAACGGAATCAATTGGCGCAGGTGTGCAAGGTGTTTGTTCGGAATCGTCGTATTGGTTGCAAAGCCTCTGAGTCTTGTCCGAGTTATGCATGGATATAACGCGCTCAGAAGCCGCTATTCTGAGGTTGGAAATATTTGAGATTGAATAGTTTTGTTGGTATTTTGTAAATAAATCATAGACTCGCTGGTCGTTTCCGGTAGCCCTGTTTTGTATATATGTTGCGTTTACGTCCTGCAGATCTGAGCCATAAGGGATAAACCAACTGTCTACCTCTTCTGTAGTTCCCAGGTAAGACCATGTAGTCCTTACTTTTGCGTGTTGATGATAAGCTATTATGCTGCTGTCCCAAGGATCGTTAAAGACCTCTACCGTGGACGGCTCGATCTTTTCAAGCCTTACGATATTGCCTGAAAGATCCGGGTCAGCCCTGCGGTATGTATGACCGGTGAGAAATGCAAAATCTTTGAAATCTTCCCTGAATGCCTGCATTATATCAATTTGCTCAAGGTATGCCGTAATTTCCTTGATGGCTTCAGAGTAAAGCTTATTATCTTCTGTCTGGACTGTATAACCTTTCAGAAGGACGTTTCGGAGATATGGGTATATCGTGCCCTGGATTAGAGGATCTGAAAGGAAAGCTTCTTCTCGTAGTGTTGGTGTAGCGTGTGGTAACTTGTGCTTGGTTTCCTCGATCCATTTATTAAATTTTTCTTGGTGGAAATACTCATCTCCACCTACTTGAGAAACGCCTGCGCCTACCGGGGCTGCTTGAGTGTCTTTTGATGGAGATGCAGAAGAGAGTTTTTTGGAGAAAGGGAAAATGGATGATACTTTCGGGAATTGCATATATTAAGAGTGTTGGGAAAAAGAGATAAAAGAAAATTAAATCCAGAAGCCGCCTGAACTTACTCCTTCCCCTACATAGGTTGTTTCATAAGACTCAACAATAAATGGATGTTCGATAACTACCTGGCAGGCATAAGACGTAACATCGACCTGGCCGTTTTGTTTGGTATTCGGGAAGCCCAATAACTCGGTTTCATACCCATTTAACCAGGGCGATTCGGCTAAGAAATATACTGCTCCTGCAGTAATCCTTGTAGCTGCAGGGATAAACCTAATCAACTCATCGTGTCCGGATGTTTTTAATTCTGCAATTGGAAGCCCTTCTTCTCTTAATAATTGGAATGTTGGCCGGCCCACTCCATCAGTTTCAATCCATTGTTGCTGAGGATGGTGTTTTACATACTGCTGTTTAAAAAGAGGAACGTGTTTAGGGGTTTCTAAATTAGTTTTTAAGATATCTATTAAAGCAAGGTCGTTATTTGGAGTCTGTGCCCACGTGGCTAAAACGAAATCATTAGCTGTTTTTTTCTCCGAGGCCGCAGGGTCACATGTTTGAAATACCTTGCATTGGTTAAGCATGAATACTTTTTTAGAGCCTGTTGCCTTGTCAGTGAATAAGGTAAGAACTCCGTTTTCAAGAGTACAGTATTTAAAGTCTTCTTTCTTTACAAGGTTACCTGCTGCTGCAGAAGGTCTTTGTTGGTAGAGCGAGAGCCATTCATAAGTTGTTAAAGATGCTTTCGTACTTAGCAGGTCATCTACTGAAAATTCGTCGGGCCATAAAGCCTGGCCTGGCTCGGTCCTTTCATCATATTCTGCAATAGGCTCATCATCTGTTAAAGCTGGGAGGGTAAAAACTTCCCATTGATCGGCTTTTGGGTTTGATTCCGCGAGCTCTAATAACCGGCCTACTAAATCGTCTTCGTGCCAGCGAGTGGCGGTTATAAGAATAGCAGCGTTTTTCTGTTTCCTCGATCTAAATGTACTCATATACCATTTCCAGAGTTTTTCTCTAAATACTGGGGACTCTGCCTCTTCTCTATTTTTAAAATAATCATCGATTATGCCGTAATCCATTCCATAACCAGTAATTGCTCCCCCGACTCCAGCACATTTATAAACTCCTTTTCTACCTACAATTTGGAATATATCGGAGTTTCTCTTATAAGCTCCCGCTACAGTTCTGACATTTGAACTATTTAAAAAAGTATTTGGAAAAACATCATGATAAGAATGTTCATCCATAATTGCCTGCGCGTCGCCATTCATTTGAGAAGCCAGGTCAGCCCCATAAGAACAGGAAATAATTTTAGCATCTGGGAATCGCCCAAAGATATAAGGAGGAAGCCGGCGAGAAACAAATTCAGATTTGGTATGTCTTGGAGGAACGTCAATAATTAGTCTGGTTAGTTCTTTGTTTACAAACTCTTCCAGAAGTGAGGCCATCTTTCTATGATGCCAGCTCTCCCTAAAATCATCCATAGTGTAACGGGTGAAATTTAGAAAGTCTGTTTTAGCCAGTTTTTTTAATTCAGTCCTTGCTTTTTTTTTAGTTATCTGGACTTGCCGGTATATCTCCATTAGTTCCTGTCTGGACATATCCTGCAGTGATAAGTTTTTGGATATCATCTTTAATCGATTGCCTCAGTTCTTCATCTGTCATCTCGTCAGGACTTGGCTCTGTTGAATGTTTTAAATTCGCGTCGAGTTCTACCTTCTGTTTTGTATAGCCTTGCAAATCTGCAATTTCTTTTATATAATCAAGATAAGTATTTTTATCCTCGTTGATATAATTTTCTTTTATGTTGAGCCCTTTTAGGCATCCTTTTAGTAATCCAGCTAGTGAAAACGCTTCATGTTGTAAAGTGAGTCTTTTTACTTCTTCTACAAAAATAGGTTCCTTTCTCCATCCTAAAAGAGTATCTCGATTGATTCCGGCGCGTTTTGCAATTTCCTCATAGGTATCGGTGCTTTCTGATAGCAGTTTTGCTGCAAGTTTGCGTTTTGGAGTCCATGTAAAAATGACGGATTTTGCCGATTTTGGTTTCTTTAATTTTCTTTTCTTCTGGGCTGGCATATTTACTCTACCATTGGGTGTTATTTAAATAAAAGAAAATCAAAAAAGAAGATTCATACTGCAGCCAATCTACAAAATGCAAACTGTTTATAAATCCTTGCTTTCTCAGAAAGTCCCATACCTGAATAGATGTG
>CAZALZ010000035.1:0-2730 GCA_964486475.1 uncultured Gammaproteobacteria bacterium
ATTCTTTTCCAGTTTTCCTATCTTCAATAGATTTTGCAGGAAACGGAAACTTGGAGAAGAGGTAAGTATTGTAGTAAACTTATTAAGCCTGGACTTACATGCCGATCTTGATATTTTAAAGACGGAGGTTTACAGAAATATCCGTGAGATGGCTCTTTTTTCGGATGGGGTCCTGATTTTTTACGGTATCTGTGGACATGCACTTGGAAAACTGGAAGAAGATTTAGCTGATCTTAAATGCCCGCTTTTCTTCCTGAAAGACCGAGATGGAAAAACCGTAGAGGACTGCATTAGTCTGGCACTTGGAGGAAATGAAGATTATGCCAGGGCCATGACCAATTTTCAGGGTATGGGAACTATCTACCTGACCCCTATGTGGGCCTCAAGCTGGAAGCAGCTTGAAAATAAAAACGGAAGCAGAGATTTCAACAATCGTTACTTGAAAAATCCACTCTACTGCCTGGCTGCAAAAATCGATAGTGGGTTTGTAGATGATCTAGATTTCCATATAAATGTTAAAGAGTTCGCCTGCACGTTTGATATGAAAGTTGTGAATCTCAGAGGAAATCTGGAAATTACCGAACAGTCATACCTGAACGCCCGAAACGGCATAAACGAAAAACAATAAAGGATCGATTCAAGCTTTTATCGAAAGTTCATTTAACTTATGTTCTCACTTGCAATAGACTATGGGAAAGTTTAGGAGACTAAAACATAAGAAAGAGAACAAGCTTTAACTGATTTTAAATCTGTCTAACATTTACTAAAATTTATATACTTTCTCACCTTTTTAATCAATAATATATTACTTTCAAACTTTTATATGTTACTTTCAAACTTTTTCTAACGATTGAATTCCCTGGGGTGTCCGGAATAGATATTAGTAAAAAAGTTCTTTTAATAACTCTCATAATTTTTGGTGTTCTTGCAGCTTCGTTTACCCTCACCCATAACATGCAGCTTTCAAATTTTTTAGATCTTGAAAAGTTGGATACACTGAATAATGTAGAAAGAGTACAGAATGCCATTTCAACCCAGCAAGGATATCTTAATTATATAGCACAGGATTGGGCTTGCTGGAACGATACTTATTCATTTATTGAAGACGGAAATGAGACGTTTATACGGAAAAACATTCAGAATCATACTCTTGCCAAGCTTAAAATTAACGTAATGCTTTTTGTGAACAATTCCGGGTCTCTTGTTTATGCAAAATCGGTTGATATCGACACCTCACAGGAAACACTAGTTCCTGAAGAACTCCTTAGATTAGTGGAAGACGGGACCCTCCTTACAAAAGGAGAAAATGGAAATATAAGCGGTTTTGTCCTGCTCGATGGAAAACCCATGTTTATTTCGTGTCATTCTATCCTTACGACAAATTATACAGGTCCTGTGAGAGGAACTGTGATTTTCGGCAGATATTTTGATGACAATCTCCTTGAATCCTTTAAAGAAACTACCCGTTCTTCACTTTTGATGTATAGTGTTGATGACAATCTTCCTCCTGATTTCCAGGCTAAGCTTAACAACTTTTCACATAGTCCGCAACATACTATTGTCGAACCTCTCAATGACAGCAGAATAGCTGGTTATTTTGAACTGCCGGATATTTCAGGCAAACCTGCTCTTGTTATTAGGGCGGATTTTCCAAGAGAAGTCTATCTTTATGGCGAGAGAACCCTGAATAACATGTATTTCTTCCTTTTGCTAATCGGTCTAATGACCATGGTTGGAGTTAAATTTGCTCTTGATAAGTTATTCATCTCAAGGCTAATAGGAATTGATAATTTTGTTACTCAGGTAAGATCGGAAAAAGATCTTTCCAGAAGATTGTCTCTCAAGGACAATGATGAACTTTACCGTCTTTCCAGGGAAATAAACGGAATGTTAAACGAAATTGATCTTGCACAGCAGGAGTTAAAGGTACAGGAAAGAGAAAAGAAAGTCCTGCTTGACTCTTTGAATGAACTGGCAATTTTCGTAAGTCCTGAACGTAATATTATCTGGGCAAACAAAGCTGCCCTGGAATTTATGAAGATAGATCTCCAAAAAGCGGTGGGTCTATGCCTTAAGAATACTCCTGATATCAGTATCCCATTATCCGATTACCTTCAACTTGAGCAAGTTTTCACGACAGGCAACAAAAAATCAGAAGAGTTTACTGCAAAAGATGGTAAAGTCTGGTTTGTTCAGGCAATACCTGTAACCGAAGAGGGCGGAAAAATTATAGGAGTCCTCGAAATGTGCAGGGACATTACGGAAAGGAAAGCAGCAGAAACCCTCCTGCAGGAAAAACAAATAGCAGAAGCCGCAAACCGCACCAAGAGTGAGTTTCTGGCGAATGTGAGCCATGAACTGAGAACCCCGCTTAATTCTATAATAGGTTTTTCTGACCTTTTATATGAACAGGTATACGGTGAACTTAACGAAAAACAGTTAAAGTCCGTTGGGAACATCTCAAAGAGTGGAAAACACCTTCTGAATCTGATAAATGGCATCCTCGATCTCTCGAAAGTAGAAGCTGGAAAAATGGAGCTCAATTATACAAAGTTTGAGCTTGCCGGTAAGTTTAACATACTAAGAAATCTTCTGTCTCCTATAGCTGACCGAAAAAATATTCAAATTGAAATCGATATAGATAGCAGTCTTTCCACTATATGTGCTGACGAAGCGAGGTTCGTTCAGATAATGTATAACCTTGTTGATAATGCGATAAAGTTCTCCTTT
>CAZALZ010000035.1:2740-5667 GCA_964486475.1 uncultured Gammaproteobacteria bacterium
AAAACGGGCTTGTAAAAATAGGAGCACGAAAAAAAGGAGATATGGTAGAAATAACAGTCATAGATACTGGAATTGGGATTAAACCTGAGGACCAAAGTAAACTTTTCAAGCCTTTCAGCCAGGTTGATTCCTTTTTGTCCAAACAGTTTCAGGGAACCGGGCTGGGACTTTCACTGGTTAAACAGATTGTCAAGTTGCATGGCGGATATATCTGGTTCAAAAGCAATCCTGGAGAGGGAAGCACTTTTGCTTTCGCTATTCCGATAAAAGGTAGTAATAACAGTGAAGATAGAACGATTGGACTAGACAGTAAAGCACAGGGTAAAAGATAAAACTACGGAGAAAATAAAAAAGTTACTAAATAAAAAAGTTACTAAATAAAAAAATTGAAAATAATAAGCTGAAAAATAAAAAGCTGAAAAATAAAAAGCTGAAAAACAAGAAAGTTGAAAGATTAAAAAATTTGAATGTTGAAAAAATAGAAGTTTAACTTTGCTATATACAACTCAGATCTCTATAATTACTTGAATTCGATCTCTCTACTTAAAGTTAGAAAACCGGTTCTTCAACTTTCTGAACGAAATCGTGACCGAAATCAACACATAGATTGATAGGCTCGATCTTGGCTTTCTGCAAACTCAACAATTCTTCCAGTGAAAAAACTGCATACTTATTTTTTCTTCTCCTGTATTCTTTCAATTGATCGTAGTCGAAGCAGAGATTATCATAGCTAGTTACATATCTTAACCAATCTACTGGAATTGCTAGATTTGATAAAAGCGGGATAGCAGTTTCAAAATAAAGCCTGCAAGCTTTTTTTCTTGACAATTTACACGAATTATCTATTTTAAAATTTATTTTTTCATTTTCAAGTGTAAGAACCAATGGGTAGATTTTACAGAATACAGGCTTAAAATCTCGACAGTTACATTCTTTACTTTCTTCACTTAAAAATGGGCACAACTTTCCCAATTTTAATACATGTATTAAAGTCCCGTCGTCCATTTTCAGAACATCAAGGTAGCGAATTTTAAACTCCGAAACATTTATACCCATTTTTTCTGCCATATATTCTTCTTCTCCGGGCAACAAAGTTCCGATTTTATTATGCTCGCATGCTCCCCCACATTCACGGCAGATTTTAAAAGTATTCCTGTTACTTCCACTGAATATCTTGTGTAAGTTTTCGTACTTTTGCATAGATATTTTCTTGTATAACACCTAAAAACCTCTTTGTAATCATTTATACATTTTTATTTTATTTTCCTGAAATCGACCTAAAAACCCACTCCTACGGCATTTCCATTGCATATATTTTTAA
Source organism: uncultured Gammaproteobacteria bacterium (assembly GCA_964486475.1). Taxonomy (GTDB): domain Bacteria; phylum Patescibacteriota; class Patescibacteriia; order Patescibacteriales; family WJLG01; genus JBAZHE01. The sequence goes on from CAZALZ010000035.1 coordinate 4,062, forward strand.
TAAGTAATATTTACATGTATGCCTGATTGTGCTAACATTTCTGAGATTCAAAAAAATAAAAATAGGTTAAACTTTAAGTAAACGATTCAAAAGTGTTAATCTTGCGAAAAAAATAAATACTATAAAAATTTTATAAGATAATATTACTTTTGATGCATTAAGGTTTAATAAAGTATAATGAGTTAAATCCTGAATGAAATTGAAATTTTTTATGATGAAAAACTTTGAGAATTACTATTTTTAAGAAGTTTTACCTAGTGCATTTTTCATGTAAAGCACATTACTGTCCGTAAAAATTATTGTAAAAGTAGTTTTTCTGCATATGCAAGTAGCGAGATTCAGGACACACATTAATCAGTTTAAAATAAACAATTAAATATGTAAATAAAAAGTAAGTAAATAAAAAAGTAAGTAAATAAATAAATAAATAAATATTCTAGACACCTGAAAAACGCTAGCAAGAAAGGTTACTGATAGGTTGAGAAGCATTCAGCTCATAATGTCAACCTGCCAAACTAAGATATATTGAATATAGAAGAAACTACATTCAATAAAGCACATAGAAAAGCGAATCCGATAAAAGAAACTTTTTGACCCAAGAGAGCAACTATAGCTCAAAAGAGAGGTAGGAAAATGAAATACCTCTCGATTTTCAGTTTCCTTAAACAGGAATGAAAGTTTCGGAGGTACTTTTCCTCTCTCCAGTCACCGTTTTCAAGGTTAAAAAACCTGAGAGGTTTACTGGGATTGGAAATATCTTACCCCACGAGTATTCAGTCCGGATAACTTTCCAGCTGCTTGTTTCGGAACGCTTGAGCATCTCCATTCTGTTTTTCTGGATAACTTTCTGGTTGCTCGTTCCAGAACACCGGAACATTTTCATTCTGCTTTCCCACTTCCATAAAATACTTGTTATTGTAATAATACCAGACTTTAGCAGCAGGATATGTACTTTCCAGGTACTCGTCATAATTGATTTCCGATACGTCCGCAGATACTATAGAGCAGTTTTCATCGTCATAGTATGGTCCTTCAGTCGGGTCAAGTGGGAACCATTCCCCATTTTCATAAACTTCTACCCAGGCATGCCCACCACTAACATTTCCGAAATCTACTTTTCCTATAGCTACACGTACAGTACTTTCATTATATTTTCCTGAATTAATCAGCAGGGATGCAAGAGTATTTGCCTGCTCCTCACAGTCACTGACAGGCTCTCCGTAATCCGGATTGCTGGAATAAGTAGGAGTTTTTTCAAGGAACTCTGTTGGAGTAATCCACTTTTCATCTACGCCGTTCAGGGTCTCATCTGAGACCCAGGTCCATGATAAAGCGGCTTCATAGATCTCGTATTTATCGTCAAGACTGTTTTCTTTAAGGTAAGAGGTCATAGCGTCTGCATATGGGGTAACACAGGATTGATAGTAGGAAGTATTTTGCTGCGTTATGTATTGTTCATCCAGAAAACTCCTTGATCTCATGTCAGGAGGTACACCTTCCGAAGGTTCTTCTCTGGTGACAGCCGGAGATGACTGTTGGTACCTTCTTTCATTATTCGTGGGTTGGAAATTTTGTGGCATATTTCTATTTCTTTCCCCAGGAGACA
>CAZALZ010000035.1:5677-8466 GCA_964486475.1 uncultured Gammaproteobacteria bacterium
AATCATTGACTCTACTTTCAATGGTACTTACGAAACTGCAGTACTGAACCTCAAGACTCGGGGGTTCAATAAATAACCAATCTGTAGTATTCTTATGTTCTGGGCTGCTTCCGATATTTCCATCTTTAGCGCTTGCGCCAGTACAGGGAAAGATAGCCAGTATAAGGACAGCTATCAAAATCATATTAATTCTTTTCATTTAATCATCTACCTTTGTTTTTTATAATTTTTTATTTCCTCAAACTGATTTTTCCTATCGAAAACTCAATAAGTCCAAAAGCTTCAGTTTTGAAGCTAAAGGTTTTGAAACATTCTAATAATATGTGCAAAGTTCATTTCCCCAATGCAAAGCCTCTTTTTCTGAACACATTATTAGCTAGTTGCTTAGTCGTTTATCAATTCGGAAAAGTTCCGTTCCATAAATCGGTCTGTTACTATCAAAAAAGGTAAATTCACGTTCTGCAGTGAACAAACAATTTTGAACTTTCGGCTTCTATCAATCTGTTTGTCTCACCGTAATTACTGATAAGTAATCCTTGAACTGCTTGCTCTATTCTTCTTGGCTCCTTTTCTATAAGTAAGAGCAAATTCCTTCTTTTTTCAGAAAAAACTGATAAGTCAATCATATTCATTTTTGTCCTACCTCTATTTTTTCCAAAGAAGCAGAAAATTAAGAAAGAGTTTACTACCTTTCTTCTTTCTTTTCCGTTAGCTGTGAATCATTCGTATCTTAGTGCGTCTACTGGTTTTAACTTTGAAGCTCTGTACGCAGGGACTACTCCTGAGATCACTCCTATTAAAATTGCCAGGATGAGCCCAAAAGCCATCAGGTCAGGAGCAAGATATATGTCTGAAGAGCCTCCTTCTCTCATCATTTGCAGACCCAGCATAGGGAAAAGAGTGGAGACACAAGCTCCCAGAATATCTCCAAGGATACCACCAACAAGACCAACCATTGCGGAATTAAAGAGAAAAATCATAAGGATATCTCGATTTTTCGCTCCAATAGCTTTCATAGTTCCTATCTCCTTTGTCTTTTCAAGGACCGAGGTAAACATGGTGTTTGCAATCCCAACGGCTCCCACAAGTAAAGACACTGCTGCAATAGCACCAAGGAACAGAGTCATTGAACTCGTCATCTCAGTGACAGACTCTGCCATCGATTTGGAAGCTGTCACGGAAAAGTCTCTATCATCTTCCTGAATTATATGTCTTGAAACCATGAGCTTATTCACTATATCTTCCATCAATCCATCAACCAGATCTTCACTCTTGGCTTTCACAGTAATTGAATCATAAACACCTTCTTCTGCGTCATCAAGCAGGTTTACTGCCCCATCGATCGGCATGTAAATACTTCGGTCCCCACGTTCACCTTCTTCTTCCAGGATTCCAACAACACGCACGGCTTTGCCATTTATATTTATTACCTGGTTGACCCCTATTTCCTGGTCATAAACTCCACTAGCAATCCCACTTCCTATGACTGCAACATACTTATCAGCCGGTTCAAGTAATCTTCCTGATTGCGTTTTCAGAGTAGTCATGTATTTCCAGACCTGAGGGTCCACACCTGTAATCGAGAGAGTGGCATTTTGCGCTGCATAAATCACTGATTCACTGCCTGAGATCTGGCCAGCTATGTGCTGTATTCCATCCAGACCCTGAAGAGCTTCAATGTCGTCATCTGTCAATTCAGCGTCTGTTGATGAACCCCTCATCCCAGGAAAGCCAGGCATGTTAGATGACGCTTTGGTATATCCCGGACTGATGGTTATTTTTGTCAGGTCCATTTCGGCGAGCCTGCTCTGCACCTGCTCCTTCATAGCATCTCCAAGGGAGAGGATGCCGACAACAGACCCAATTCCTATAACTATCCCAATAATGGTCAGCCAACTTCTGAGCTTGCTGTGCACAAGCATGTTCAAACCCATCTTCAAATAGGTCGATTGTCTCATCTTGCATCCTTCCATTCTTTTTCAGTCAAGCCTTTTTTGAAAAGGGTTGCGTAAACCGTTTCGCCGTTTTATCACGCCGACCACATCGTTTTCGCTCAAGCCTTTTTTGAAAAGGCTTGCGTTGATTGCCTCATCTTGCATCCTTCCGTTTTCTATGGAGACTTCCCCTTTCAATCTCGAATTGTCCCTGAACCTGTTCCTGATCCATGCTTCTGGTCTTCAGGCTTTTTATTTTCGGATTGTTTCTTGCCTTCTGTCTGCCTTTTTTTTCGGTATATGATTAAACCTGCTCCTGCAACAGCTATTAAAACAATATAAACTAGGTATGAACTGAAGCCACTGCTGTTACCTGCTGCTCCTGATCTTCCTCGTCCCTGTACAGTCATACTTCCGGCAGTTGTTTCGAGTTTTACTTCCTTATCAACTGTCACTCTTTCTCCTCTTGCATCCGTATATTCAATCTGGACTTTTAGAGGATTGGAACCTTTGGAAGTTACATTTTCATCTTTCTCTCTTGCTCTTGCAGCCTCCCCTGTTGTTCCTGTACTACTTTCAGCTCCTCCAATGCCCTGTGTGCTTGCAACCTTGAAAGACGCAATTGTATAGTCTCCTTTCTCAAGATTTCCAACAATTGTTGAAGAGCTTCCTGAGACCCTGTACCCATTTTGATCAGGGACCGAGACTTTCACGGAATATGCCATGTTGTTACCAACGTTTGCAATTGAAAGGGAAATTTCTCCCTGATCACTTTCCGAAAAGGAAACATCAAAATCGGTCTCTCCACCAACGAAAAGCCCTGCTGTGGTCGCAATATTTTTTTCATTGGAATTG
>CAZALZ010000036.1:0-8370 GCA_964486475.1 uncultured Gammaproteobacteria bacterium
CGTTTCAGGTGGGAAATCAATAAGATTACTGCGGTAGCCAGCAGGCAGGAGATAAATGCGACACACGTAGTTGCGAAGGGATTATCAATGACATACGGATTGATGGAACTATTCTGCATCACACCTGAACCAAGGATAATTATAGAGAATGCTGCTCCAAACGCTGCTGCATGAGCGATCCCAAAAGTAAATGGTGAAGCAAGAGGATTTCGTAAGATCGACTGCATCGCAAGACCGGCACACCCCAGTCCGGCACCGGCTACGATAGCAGTCAATGCCTGAGGAAGTCTGATACTCAGAATGATCTTATTCCATTTTGGCGATACAGACTCCCCTATTAATGTCTGAAACACTTCAATCGGGGGAATTGATACCGCACCGCTTGAAATTGATAATATCAGGAGAAAAAAAAGAATTATTATCCCGATACAGAGGATAATGATCTTCCTCCGGGTATACTGGAGATAAGCTACTGGTAGTTCTTCATTGTCAAAATGCATGAATTACTACTTCCTCTCTCCTTATTGCATACTCATTTGTGTGAATGCCTGACCTTCAAATCCATCCCTGTTGATCTGTGAGAACAACTTCTTCCCAACAAGGAATTCGTAGATTTCATCAGCCTCACTGACCGGGTCGATATCGGAGAATTTTTCAGGGTAGAGTAATTTTCCGATGTAATAGGCATCTGCAAGAACGCTCTCCTGGTTTGTGGTATACCAATTAAAGGAGAGTAAGCCATATACATCCCCGCTCTTTACCGCTTTCATATCCTCAAATTCTGATTTTTTTAGTTCACTGAGAGCATCTGCACCCTGGGACTTGAGTTGTTGTGAACCAAGGTCAATGAATACCATGTCCGGATCCCAGCCGATGATAGATTCCTTTGCAACATCACCACAATCCATATCAGGTTTTGCTGATTCTGCTGCAACATTTTTGACTGCTACCAGCTGGAACGGGGTATATGCAAATGAAGTTCCCTGCAGACCATGTGATCCGGCACATCCCACTCCTCCGACATATGCAGATATTTTGTCTGCATCGGGTACATCTTTCGTCCTATCAGAGAGATCCTGCTTCCGTTCGTTGAAGAAAGAGATTACCTCTTCTGCACGGTTCTCCTTATTGAGGATTTTTCCCATGAGACGGAGGGTTTTCTGCATATCCTCATACTCATCAACCAGGTCCCCATAATTTAATGCAACTACCGGGATTCCAGTCTTATCCTGAAGCTGATTTGCCTCATCCTTGTTTGTGTATGTTTTAAAGATAACCTGTGGGTTGATATTTGTTATCTTTTCCGGATCATCCTTCCTGAACTCACCAAAGATAGGGAGATCGCCAAACTGTGGATTTGCAAGACGGTATGCACGTGAATCGTCCGGAGAGATGTTTACCTCCAGGGCATCAACCGCGATTACCTTATCCTGTGCCTGCAGGTAGGTCAGGTATCGCAGACATCCGGCTCCTGAACAGATTACAGAATCAGGGTTGAGAGGGACTGTGACCTCTCTTCCGAGATCGTCAGTAATCGTTGTCTCTTCTCCGGAAACAGGAAATACAAATATTCCTGCGAGGAGAGAAACCACCATAAACCCTAGAAAAAAGGTTTTAGAGAATGAACGAAACATACAGATGTACGATTAGATTGTATTTATTATTACGTTTTTTGAATTGTTATGATCTTTTTGTAATTATATTTTAATGGGTAAATATTTGATCCGATTACCCCTTTGTATACACAAGCCGTGCTAATTTTAAAAGGACTATCGCCACGGCAACCTGTGGGCCGACTGCCCCGAGTGCCGGGGATATAACACCTATTCTGGCTAATACTATCTGCGTAAAATTTGCAGGAGGGCCAGCACCACATATACAATGATAATTCTGCGGGTATATCTTCCGAGCCTGAAAAAGTCAGGCAGTGCTGAAAGAACATCCTGCATAAGAATTGCATTGGAGGACAGAAACCACATTAAAGGAAAAATAATGCTTTGGATACTTTTTTAGTGGTTTCATAAAATAAAAATATGAGTGAAGCTGACTATCAGGGGAAAAAAGCCCTATAAGGTCGGAGAGAAATATTCCCCTCCAGTACTTCCGGGAATAAAAGTATCTGCATATTCTTTAAGCACATCTGACGGATGAATATTTACAAATTTTTCCGGATGCAAAGATTTTGCAATATATACCAGGCCCGCCGGACTCCTTGGTCCGTATGCCAGATCACCGTTCAGAACATATACCCGGTCGTTTTGAACTGCTGACAGGGTATCAAATCCTGCTCTTTTAAGAACGTCTTCCCTGACCTGATCAAGTGTTTTATCAGGCTTTACTGATACAACCTTCAGGATAACTTCAGGGTTTGTGCTCATGACCCATTCAGAAGTGACCTTCGGCCACTGTTCTTTCAGATCTGCAGCAATATTCTTTCCTTTTGCCATTCTGACCAGAAGATCAGTTCCACTATCAAGTCCCTGAGCGGTAAAGTCGGTATACCCTTCAATATAAACAGCAGGTTCATCAGCAGAAGCGATATCCTGAAGATCCTCATCTACAACACTCTTCCATTTTTTGAAAAATTGCAGATATTTCTCTGATGCTGTTTCTGTACCGGTCATGATACCGAGTGCTGCAACATCATGTTCAAGGGTGTTAATCTTGTAACAGTCAAGGTAGATCAACTGAATTCCTGAATTTATGAGTTGGTCTGCATTTTTTGGCTTTGAACTTGAGTATGAAACAACCGCATCAGGCTGTAATGAAAGCAGCCGTTCAGGACTCGGAGTTTGCCAGTTTCCAACACTTTGTGCATTTGGAAGATGTGACATAAGTTGTGGATCTGTGATTGTACTCTCTACAACTCCGACAACCTTATCTCCAATCCCAAGGACAACCATCATCTCTGCTGCATCACTATTTAAGCATACCACCCGTTCTGCAGTCTTTGGGAGCGAGATCTTCTGCCCGGTTGAGTCGGTAAATGCAATGGTTGCACTACAGATGGATGCTCCGGTCAGAATAATGAGCAATACGACCATACAAAATTTCATAACGGTTATGTTCTTCATAATTTTACCTGGTTTTTTTCTTATACTGAGATGTTCATAGTCCAACTTTTCTGAATACCCGCACAGAGAGGCAAAGAACCGCAATGCACAGAACAGAAAGGACTTCAATTTGTAAAAACGGGATTATCCCATCAGCCACCAGTCTGATGCCTTCTATTGCATAACTCAGTGGATTGATATGAGCTATGACTCGTAGCCATTCAGGCATCTGATCATAGGGCATCATCGCGGTTGATGCAAAAAATATGGGCATAGTTACCATGGCATTGACCGCCGAATACTGGTCATGATCCCCGACATAAATCGCAAGTGTTGTTGCCGCTGATGACAGAAGGGCCCCGAAGATGAAGAGGATGAGATATGTCATCAGAAGCTGGGACGGAGAGTAGAGACGGGCACCAAGCAGGAATGCAATGATGAAGATCACAGTCGTCTGGATAAGGCCTCTGATGGTAATGACAAGGATCTTTCCAAACAGGATCGTCTCGCGGGGAGGAGGAAGAACTAAAAATTTATTGAAAAACCCCAGCATCCGATCCATGATAAGCAGCCCCCCGCCAGTCATTGAGGCAGAGAGGGTTGTCATTGCAAGAATGCCCGGTGTTACAAAATCTATGTAATGATCGGTAAACCGAATCGGAAGGGCAAGGCCCACAAATATCAGCCAGGCGGCTGGCATGACCATAGCAGAGATAAAACCCCATCTTCCCCGAAACCACCGGATAAGATCCCGCCGGCAGTAGACAAGAACTGGATTCATCCTCTCCTCCCGGTCATATTACGAAAGGTACTCAGTTTAAACGGGCTTGTATCCTCTTCAGTCCCAACAAGATGGAGAAAAACATCATCCAGTGACGGTCTCCTGAGCGACATAGCCAGAACGCGAATTCCTGCATCAGAAAGTGCATCCTTTACCAGAGGTAATGCCGATTCTCCATTATCAGCATAATAGATGAGATCATCACCATCATGAAATGCAAACCTGACTCCGGGAATGGTAATGCCCTGATACTCACCCTCAATCGATACTGAGATAACATCCTTAGATATAAATCCTTTCAACCTTTCAGGAGTGTCTATTGCCCTTATTACTCCATGATCGATGATTGCAACCCGGTCACAATACCGATCAGCCTCATCCATATAATGAGTTGCTACAAAAACCGCCATTCCATTCTTTTGGAGGACTTTGATATGCTCCCAGATCTTTTTTCGTGCCGCTACATCAAGTCCAACGGTTGGTTCATCCAGAAAGAGTACCTTCGGATCATGTACGAGAGCCTGGGCAAGTTCAAGCCGTCGCCTCATTCCCCCGGAATAGACCTTTGCAAAGTCATCTGCCCGATCCAGGAGATCAAGAGTCTTCAGGGCATTTTCAGTTTTTTCAGCGGGATTTGGGACGCCGTAGAGTTCTGCATACAGCATTACATTCTCCCGTCCGGAGAGTCTGACATCAACCGCCATATCCTGGGGGACATAACTTATCGATTCTCGAACCTGGCGGGGTTCTTTTAAGATATCAAAACCACAAATACTGGCCGTCCCATCTGTTGGTTCCAGAAGTGTTGTAAGCATCAGGACCGTAGTCGTCTTCCCTGATCCGTTCGGACCTAAAATTCCAAATATTTCATTCCCTACGGATATATTCATCCGATTCACTGCACAGAGTTCTCCAAATTTTTTTGTCAGATTATTTGTGAGAATCATCGGTTTTAGATCATTCGTATCTTCATGTCCGGTGTTCATTGTATTACCCAGGATCTAGTGTCATCCATCTTCTGCTTTTTTCCAGTCAGGTACAACATATTGTCCTGATTCGGTTGAGATAAACTGCATAGGGACACCATACACAGAGATGATATTCTCTTTGGTCATGACTTCATTAGCTGTTCCCATTGCAACGATCTTTCCTTTATTCAAAAGGACGACACGGTCTGCATAATGGTAAGCAAAATTGAGATCATGCACGGCAACAAATACAGATCCTCTCCCGGATTTGGTTATGGTCCGGATCATGGTGAATACATCAATCTGATGCCTGATATCAAGGGCACTTGTGGGTTCGTCGAAGAGATAATACTCCGGTTCCTGGGTAATTGCCCGGGCGATGAAGACACGTTGTCGTTCACCTCCGGAGAGTTTTGTGAGCATCTTCTCTGCCATGGGAGTAATATTGAGCATGTCCATCGCAGTATCAACTTTTTCCAGGTCATGAGGGGTCAGTGCCCATTGAACATGAGGACGCCGGCCAAGAATAACAGCTTCGAGAACGGTAGAAGAGGTCAGATATTGAAAGTCCTGGGGGACATATCCTATCTTTTTTGCGACATCACTCCGGGATAACTCTGACAATTTTCTTCCGTTCATTGACACGGTTCCTGATTTCTGGTCGATGATTCCTGCTATGGTCTTAATGAGGGTACTTTTTCCAGACCCGTTCGGACCGATAACACACAGAACCTCTCCATCGTACACGGAGAAACTGATATCATGGAGGACCTGAACAGGACCATACCATACATTCAACTGCTCAATTGTCAGGGTCATATAATTCTCCTCAGGTAATCACCCGGTGTTTTCCCCGAAGAATCAGGAACAGGAAAAAGATTCCTCCAATGACATACATGATAACCCCGACTGGAATCTCAACAGGATCCATTACAGTCCTTGCAGCGGTATCTGAAATGAGCAGGATCAATGCCCCAAGCAGGGCAGCACAGGGAATAAGGTACCGGTTATCATTCCCTATGAGCATCCGCCCGATATGCGGCCCCATCAGCCCGATAAAACCAATAATCCCGGTAAATGCAAGACAGGCAGATGCTGCAAGGGTGGATACACATAATCCGGTCAGACGAAGCCGGTTCACATTCACTCCCAGGTTTTTTGCAACATCATCACCGGCTGAAAGACTGTTCAGATCCCAGGCACATGATTCAAGATAGAGGAAACAAAGGAGTGTTATGGGAGCGACAATAATGACTGCTCCCCAGTTTGCCCCCCACATCCCGCCCATGAGCCAGAGGGTAATCTCCCGTAATTTTTCATCATTTGTCAGGTATTTCAGGATCATGACTCCGGCGGTGAAGATATAGCCAATGACCACACCGGCAAGGATAAGAGTAGCACTGGATGAACCTTTCATCCGTGATATCACGTAGATGAGAAGAATTGAGAGCCATCCAAGGAGAAATGCACAGAGGATAATGACTCCGTTCTGAAATTCTGCCGGAATGAAGGGCATAAGTGATACACCAAACACAATCGCCAGGGCAGCACCGAACGACGCAGCTGAAGAGAGACCAAGAGTAAAAGGGCTTACAAGGGGGTTTCGAAGCAGGGCCTGCATGACACAGCCGGCTATGGAGAGGCTTATTCCGGTCAGGATAGCAAGGATAGCCCTGGGCATTCTGAAATCTATGACAACAGTCTTCTCTGATTTAACAGATTCAAGAACTGCAGGATCTGTTATCGCCTGAATGATAATTGTTATAATCCTATCAAAGGGGATGTGGTATGATCCGGCATATAATGCATAGAAGATGGTTATAACAAGAACAACAAGCAGTGAAATAAGAATGATAAGTTTCTGCCGTTTCCCTGTCAGATATAATGATGTGGGAGTCACTATTCACCTATTTTTTTAAAAAATTTCCGGGGACGTATCCTGGTTATCAGCCCGTTCCATTAACTGTAGAGAGAGAGGACAATACTGCACTGGATACCGTTTCAGCTGATAGATCAGATATTCGGAAATATCTTCCATGAGTTCGTTCAGCAATTGAAGGACAAAAACCGAGTTTCAGTCCAAACCCTGACTTTTTATTCTCTGTATCTATTACCACGGTCTCAATACCTGCCCTGGCAAGGTCATCAGAGGCGGACATTATCTCCTCCTTGAGTCGTCCACCAGTTCCAACATTAGCCCTCCCATCGGTTATCAGAACAAGAAGGGGCTCCAGGGAGGGATATTTTCGCTTCTCATTGAGGAATATTGTAAGGGCTTTTTGAAGTCCGGCAGCAAGGGGTGTTTCTCCACCGGTCGGGAGTTCTGACAGACGGGTAAAAGCAAGATCGATGCTTGATGTAAGAGGGAGGATGAGATCAGCGGTCTCTCCCCTGAAGGCGATGAGCCCTACCCGGTCACGGAATGTATACGCTTCTTCCAGCAAAGAGAATACTGCTCCCTTTGCTGCTGCCATCCGCTGTTCTACCCCCATAGACCCGCTTGCATCAACAACAAAGAGGCATGCGGTTGCAGATTTACCAATCCGTCTCTTCTGGAGGAGTTCATCTGCCCGTATTACTACTGCAAGATCACCTGAAGGTCTTGTTCGTTGACCCGGTGCAACAGCACGGATAGTGGCATCAAGTGCAATATCTGCACCGGATACTCTCTTCTCTGCCCCAATATAATGGCCCCTCCGGTCAGATCCCTTTGTATCAAACCTCCGGCCTGGGGCATATATTTTATCAGGTCTCTTCTTGTTCTTCGGTCTCAGTTTTTCTGGATCGATGGGAGATCCGATTCTAAAAAGTTGTTGTTCCTGCGGATCTGAACCACGGGATCCAGATAGTTCATTCTGACTATTCTGACTGTTTTGTTCGCAGGATACGATCTGTGGGTCTGAATTATCAGAACTCGTCTGCTGTGTTGAGGGGGTATCATTGAGATCATCAGGTTGCTGCTCAGGTTCCTGGTTCATAAGGTCATCAAGCTGCCGGGGATCTACTTTAGGCTCCTCAAAGGGCCTTCTTCTCATCCGGTGGGGAAGTGCCAGTTCTATAGCCTGTCTGAGATCATCAGGAGATACTTCATCCCTACCATCAAAGGCCGCCAGGGTTTTTGCTGTGCGTACAATGGTGATCTCCGCACGGTGGGTCCTTACACTAAGGCTGATACAGATATCGACCGCTTTTCTGACAAGTATCTCTGATATAACAACCTGTGGAAGAATCTCCATGGCCTTTTGTATCTGCCTTGAGATTCGTTTCTGGCTTTTTTTGAATCTCCTGCGAACCTCTCCCGGATTCTGATGGAATTCTTCAGCCCTCCTGACAATCTCCATCCGGTCATCCGGGTTATCAATCGCTTCAACAGAGACCTGCAGACCGAACCGGTCAAGAAGCTGGGGTCTGAGTTCCCCTTCCTCAGGATTCATGGTGCCGATGAGGATGAACCGTGCGGGATGAGAGAATGAGATCCCCTCTCGTTCCACCGTGTTTACTCCCATCGCTGCTGCATCAAGGAGAACATCCACAACATGATCATCAAGTAGGTTCACCTCGTCGATAT
>CAZALZ010000037.1:0-8341 GCA_964486475.1 uncultured Gammaproteobacteria bacterium
TGGCGTGACCATAAAGACCGTTATGGCTACGTTGAAGATGGCGTGGCAAGGTGGAAATCTGACGTTCTGCCTGAAATTCTGGCTGAAGGCAAGGGCAAGAAGTACGATGCAATCATTGGAGTCAGCGGCGGAATCGACAGTAGCTATCTTTGTCACCGCATTAAAGCTTATCCACTGCGTCCTCTTTTGGTTCATGTCTCAGGTATCTTTGACACTGAAGTTTCCAAACGTAATTTGAAGAGGATAGTTGACAACACTGGATTTGACATTGTATATCCTACAGTAGACCTGAAGGATTACTTGAGTATCCAAAAGGCATACTTACGGGCAAGCGTGATGGATGCTGATGTTCCAGCCGACTACCTGATTGAAGCATATATCCGGTTGATTGCAAAGAAGCATGGCATTAAATTTGTGCTGTCAGGCGGCAACTACATGGCAGATGCTTTCATGCCTTACACCTGGACATACCCAAACAAACTTGACCTAGTAAACATGTTGGCTATCAACAAACAATTTGGCGATGGCAACAAACTCAAAAGTTTCCCAATGTTTAGTTCATGGGATGAACTTTGGAGCCGTAGAATCTACGGGTTAAAATATCGTACGCCGCTAAACTATTTCAATTATAGCCGTTTCACAGCTTTGGAAGAATTGAAAAAAGCATGGGGCTACGAAGCCTATGGCGATAAGCATGACGAGAACATTTACACACGCTTCTACCAGAAATATATCTTGCCACAAAAATTTGGTATTGACAAACGAAAAGCAAACTATAGCAACTATGTTCGAGCAGGTGTTTGGACAAGGGAACAGGCGTTGCAGGAGATTGCTAAACCCTTCTATAATCCTGAGCAATATCGTTCTGACCGCAAACAAATTCTGGAAGTGCTTAATTGGACCGATGACTACTTTGATTCAATCATGGCGTTGCCTCCTAAAAGCCACGAGGATTTTCCTACTTCCAAATACATCTATGACTTTGAAGACAAAGTAGTAAATATTGTGCATCGGCTGGGAATTAGTTGAAGCTCGGGATAAAACGTTTAATCCAGCGTGGATTATATTACACGCAAACTGGCAGTTCGCTTGGTGGCCTGCCTCTTTCCCTGCTAAACTTTGCCACAATATTCTATTACAACGTAGTTATTAGTGTCGCATGGCTAAGCGGGATATTTGTTAGATACGAATACTTTCTGGTTTTCGCCGCCATAGCTATTCCCTGCTTCTTTGGTTTGCTCGGATACTTCTTTAAGCGTAAAAGCAATTTTTTTGTAGCTCAAGTAGAAGTTGACATTGACGCGAATCCCTATCAACGTACAATGATTACTCCTAGCGGAGTTCCATTTTGGGAAGGTATGGTTGAATTGATGGAGCTACATGGGATCAAGTGTGATGAGGCAAAAGAGATATTGGCTAATTCGGGGAGTCAAAAATTTAGGGAGTGCAAAAAATGATTCTTGACGTAGGCTGTGGGAATCTCCCTCACGGAGAAGTTAACGTTGATCTTTTCATAAAGCATTCTATTCACCGCAAAGTAGCTGATTTAGATACAACTATTAAAGTTGCTCAAACACCAAACTTTGTTTGTGCTAACGCTGAGAGTTTACCTTTTGCAACAAATTCATTCTCAACAGTTTTTTCCAAAGCTACACTTGAGCATGTTAACAATCCTGTAGAAATGCTGAGAGAAATGCTTAGAGTTAGCTCCAAGAGGGTTATCTTTATTGTTCCACATCGCTATCTACGAGATGGTGGATGGCTACGTTACAAACAGCATGAAGAAGGTATTCATAAATGGTTTTTTGATGAAGGTAGTTTAGATTGTTCTCTTCGCAGGTTTTTCCCTCATATTTGGTTCAAGATTCATATAAAATACAGAAGTTTTCCGAACTCAAAATATTTTACGTTTTTCAATCTTAAGGTAGTAAAGTTTCCATTTTGTCTGATTGTTGAAATGCGAAAAGATAGGCTACCGACTGATTTTGTTACTCCATTATCCCAATTATCTATTGAAAAAATGTGTGGTTTATCTGATATTACTTGAGACGGTTATCATATGAAGGTTATAAATACTTTAAACAAAACATTTGAACGACTCAAATTACCTGGCGAATATCCGCCAACTCATCAGTATAATCCATTAACTATGACGCCGACTGGGCCGTTAAAAGAACGTATTGAAATGATTGAATCTGAATTTCCCGTATTCTTTTCTGGGGTACGGTTGCTTGATGTTGCTTGCAATTGGGGTTTCTTTAGCCTTAGCTACGCTAGGAATTTTGATGAAGTAGTTGGGGTAGATGTTAACAAAGAATGTATTGACTTTTGCAATTTGAAAAATAGGTTTGCTCATGTAAGTTTTATTCATTCAAGTTTTCGTGATTATACTTCGCCATTTGGGTTTGACAAAATATTTGTGGGCAATGTCGCTCACCATTTATTTATGGATACAAAAGATTGGAGTTGGATTGCAAAACTTCATGCTTTATGTGATGGCGAAGTTTTGATTGAGGGTGCATTAACAACTGAATGTAAAGATATCTATGATTTGGTTCCGCAAGAACTGCATGGTGAATTTAATCGGTTTAGGCAAGAGATGGAAAAATATTTTACTCTAACAAAAATTGTTAAAACCACAGATTATACTCCTGATCGGTATCTGATGCTATGGCGGAAAAAGAAGCCTCGCCATTATCAACTTCGTGAATTGCCTATTAAAAAGGTTATCAGCGTTCAAGACTTCAAAGTGTACGAGTCAGAACACAATTTGATAGTTAAAGTTTTTATGCGTAAACCTAACGCTCAACAAATCTGGAACGGCTTAATCCGTGTACGCTTGGCTTGCAATTCACCAATAACAAATGGATTAGTTGGAGAAGTCTACATAGCTGATACCTTAGTTGGATGGGTTGAAGAAAAACTGGAAGGCAGAACATACAACTATTTTGAAAACGAAACTGAATTATGGAATAAAATCTGTGACCACGAAATATTCCTTGCCAAAAACGGCTACATAGATTTAGATACTGCAACTATTAACTTCAACAAAAAAACAGGATTGCTCTTTGATAAGAGCTGCGTGTTCCCAATCAACAAATTAGAGAATAGCAGCATCGACGTTATTCCAGTTCTTTACAAGCAAAGCTACGCTAGCCAAACAAAATATCTAGATGATATAATGGCGGCAATAAAAAGTAGGGATAGCAAAGTAATTGAGCAAACATTTAGGGTGGCGAAGATAAATTGAGTGGCGTTATTTCAAAGTTAATTCATAAATTTCAACCGCAATATCCAGATGAGAATTATCTTGATTTCCATGATTACTGGGTTGACCATGCTAGCGAGTTTCCACGTTGCGCTGACATCGAAACGGTCAACAACTGCGACGCAAAATGTCGTTGCTGCCGACAGCAAACAATGACTAAACCTAGAGGTACAATGGGCTATGAAGACTTTGTTAAAATCGCTGACCTACTCAAGCAACATAATGTTCCGATACGTGGAATGTACACGACTGGCAATCCATTGTTGGATCCAACTTTGTTTGAAAAGTTTGCTTATGCAAGAAAAATTGGGGCTATGGCTCCATTTGTCAGTTTAAACACAACAACCTCTCTACTCACTTCTAGTTTACATAAGAAGATATTGGATAACACAGACAACATAACTTTAAGTTTCTTCAGTGTTGGTGAAGAGTTTGAGCGATTGACTGGCGGATTAAACTGGGAACATTGTTATAGTAATGCCAAAGCCTTCATTGAAGCTAGAGACAAGTATCGCCCAGACTATAGAATCTTTATCGGTTGCAACGCTGTGAAAGATGCCAACCTGTTGGCTGTGAAAAAGGCTTTTAAAAATTATAATGTTGAATGGGCAATAGATGCTGAACTCCGCTGGTCTGGTCCAGTGATTACTGGGGTTGTTGACCGCGCCATTATGTATCCGACGTTTCGGTGTGATGGGCATGAAGGGGTTTTGATGATAAAGTGGAATGGCAATATTGAGGCTTGTTCATATGATTTTGCGGAAGAATCTTTGTATGCTAATATTTTGCAGGATGATTGGGAAACTATTCGGCAAAAATTCTTTAAACGTTGGCAGGAGCCATTTCATATTTGTGCCCGTTGCGATTATTTTTGGAAATATTGGGATGTGAAACGCCGTGGTTTTAAGCCTGTGAAAAAGTTTACTTGGCAGGATAAGTTTTTGGCGGAGGGTCAGCCATATCAGAAGTAACCGTAATTATTCCTGCTTTTAATGCAGAAAAATATATTGTTGAAACGTTGGATAGCATTCGGAATCAGACTGTTCAGCCATGTGACGTTGTTGTTGTGGATGATGGAAGCACAGATTCTACAGTGAGTATGGTTGAGGAGTTTAGCCGAAAATATAGTTACCCAATTAAAATTCATTCATGTGGCGTTAACATGGGTATTGGTGTTGCTAGGCAGAAAGGGGCTAAACTTGCCAAAAGCAAATATGTTGCTTATCTTAGTTCAGACGACGTTTATGCATCCAACTTCATAGAGCAGTCTGTGCCTTATCTGAATAAGAACACTGCGACTTTTACTGCTTATCATCAATGTAATAGTCAATTGGAACCGCAAGCCATTTTTCATCCGCCACAATTTAGCAAAGCTTCAGTTCTGCATTGGGCTTTGCAGAAAAATATGTATGTTAACTTTAGCTCCATTATTGTTCCAAGGCGAATTTTTGAGTTGATTAGTTTTGAGGGTACATTGCGTCATGGTGAAGACTTGATTTTTTTGTTGGATTCTGTTAATGCGGGATTGGATTGGCGTTTAATTGATGCACCATTACTTTGTTATCGTATGCATTCGCAAGCTGGAACTTATACTCAGAAACCAGAAGAGTTTGAGTTGCTTTGGCGTTATCTGAGGTTGAGGCTTAAGAGGGTTGGTTGCCACGAAAAAACTATTGAACGAAGCTATAGGCAAAGTCGAGGCAACGCTTGTATGAGCTGGCATCGGAAAATAATCTACAAAACATATCGAAAAATATATTGTCTCCTAAATATTAAAGGCAAAATTTAAATTGGCAGTGGGCTTAGGGTTAACTGACAAACCATGTTATCAACCATTCGGCAGAAACCGCTTGCTTTAGGCAGCTTATCAGCCATAGTATTCGGCATCATACTCATAGCTTTTCCATCTTTATCTTACACATTGATTAACGCATTTCTCGCTATCACTGGTATAAAGCTTAATTTAGAATCTATCATCTCGCTGCTGCAAAACATGTGGATTCTTAATTTAATTCCGAAAATAGTTGGTGCAGTAATTATTGGAACAATACTTTTACGTAGCAGGCTTCAGGTTAATCAGTCAGCTCTTAAGCGTCAAACTTTACGTTTTTCAGTTATTGGTTTGCTTGGTTTGTTTATTGTTTGCAGTGTTTTTGTGGATGTACCTGTTGCTAAGGCTCAAGCCGTAGCTACAACGGGTTACATTCTTGATACTCCTTTACCAGTTGCCGATTGGTATGTTGGCAATTATTCGGGTGGTAACATTTTTGCTATTAATGGTTCATCATGGGATAATTTGATGGGTGGTATTGGGTCTACTGCATGGGCAGCTTATACTGGTAACTACACCAAAGTAGAAGAATTAGTTTTGGCGGCTACCACGAGTGGAACAGTTTACCTGAAGGATGTTGCTTGGAACTATAACTTAACCATTCCCCCAAGCGTCCAAGTTATCGAGTGCCGTGGCGGGTTAACACGTACATTCGTTAGCTCAGCAAGTAGCCAAGGTAGTCCATATGTAATAAGCACTGATACAGTGAACAGTGGCTATTACCTCTGCCAAGATAGCGCAGACCGTTATGTAAACTCTTGGTCCTCAACAAACTTAGCAACTACAGCTAACCAAGTTTATGATAGTTTTTCTCAGCCCGAAGGCGGACAAGTAGTTTTTAAATCTGGACAGATATTTTATACTGATACAACCGATTGGCAAAACGACATTATTCTTATCACTAATAACACTGATACAATTCTCACAGGTGCCGAAATAATTGTAACAAAAGGCGGTGATGCCCCTATAGCTATAGGGCGATATATCACTTCTGAACGAATTATACTTGAAAATGTCACTATAACTGGTGGAATAATAACTGCCCAAAACTCACTAACAAACGATGCATGTGCAGGCTTTGCTATCCCTTTTACGAACTCATCAATAAGACACATCCTAATACAAGATGTTGTTATTCAGTCTCAACCAAACGCTGGAACAAACGCACATGCTGCTTTTGCAGTAGAAAATAGTGCTGCAAGTGATTCAAGTAGCATAATTGAAGATGTTACAATAAAAAACGTACATGCATATAATAGTCGATATGGCTTTACATTTGAAAACGTAATAGTTGGAGCCGCACCTACTTGCAATGACATTAAAATTATTGATTCATCTGCTGAAAACGTGTTGATCTATGGTGTTCGTTTTAATAATTTTGTAGGCGATAACATTGTTATCGAGGGTTGTACTTTTACAAATATTGGCAATTATAGTGTTTACGCCTTACCCACTCTCAGTGCTTGCTATTTTGCTGGCACTCTCGGTAATTTTTCAAACGTAAAAATTATAGATAACTTTATTTCGAACTCATATCGTGGAATTCTGCTAAATACGTGCAATTTAACTAATCCATCTGTTAGTGGCAATCGTATAACTAATACTGGAACATGGGGCGTCGGTGGTAGTATTGACTGTACATCCACAACTGGCACCTTACGATATGGTGTTAAAATCACAGACAATATCATTACAAATTCACCGTTTACTGGAATAAATCTAGTGTATGCGACAGATAGCGCAATTATAGGCAATATGATTTCTGGGTGCGCTTCATCAGCGATATATTCAACGCAAGGCGCAAATGGGGCAATTTATTCGGGAAATACTGTTGAGTCTTTAGATAACACAAATCCATTGATTAATGTAAATACTCTAGGTTTGGATTCAGATGTTATAATTTCTGAGAATATAGCTTATGTGCACGACACACAAAAATGGTTAAACACAGCTTCTAATGCAACAGTTATTGTTTTGAATAACCATGTAAACTATCCCTTACGTTTTACATATTCATCTCTTGGAAGTTATAGAGGAAATATTGTGTTGCCATATAATGACACATGTATTGGAGGAATTGCTCTAGGCAGTGGCGTTTCAAGTGTTAATGTTTATTTTTCATCACCATTGAAATCAATATTTGGCAATTCATCTTATACTGCTACTTTACCTTTCAGAGTGACATCTGCGGCTACTACTTGGAATACTTCGATATGGTTTAGTGGGTTTTCAGAATCAGGTTATACAATTAATTTTGGCACTTCTACTCCGGATGCTAACCAAAAAGTGACACCAGAAATGAAACTGGTTATCTAAAACAGTTTGTTCATTTGTAACAAACTAACGGTGATCGCCACTTTGCCAACAACTGGTGAATGTTCGCAACAATTGTTACAACAACTTTTGTCTTTTTTTACATTTTAATGTTTAAATCAATGGCTACCTTGCTTATGTAATTAGCATTTGCATGATACTTGTTAACGCTTATCTGTTGAAAGATTTTATATATTAAATCTGTTGTAACGTCAAACCATTATGGGATGTACTAATATGGCAGATGAAGAATATCCATGTAAATATAATGATCAATGCAAAATACGTGATCACTTTAACTTGAACAATTATACTTGTACACATGGCGGCGGCGTAGCCTGCTACTGGTGGCGCAAGCACACAGATGAATCAATGGGATGGAATTTCACGCATGGACGCTAACCCTGAAACTTTGCGGTATTTAGCTTATGTCTGCTGCGGTTACGTAAGCCATATTGACTTTAACAAAGCTAAAGGAGTGAAGTATGATGGATATTCAAACAAGTATTCTTGAACGCATAGTTTACGAGAAACCAAAAACACTGCCACACATCAGCGATGTATTATCTGAGGTTCCTTGTTTCATATGCCCTGAAAGCATATCTTCTATCTGCGATGTCAAGGGCTGCCATAAACTAACTGCTTGGCTTAAAGGATGCAAATATATCGAGTATTGCCATAAAAAGAAACAGGGGAGGTAAACAGTGTTTGCTTAGCAGATGTTGCGATGGCTGTCCTCAAAAATATGTCGATTGCGCTATACGCTTTCAACAAGTCAGGAAAGGCGGTTACGTCTATTGCCCAACGGGAGAACGCTATCTTGTTGACGAATAATCCCTGCCAATACTACACTACATTTGGGTTTTGTCGTCTATATGGAACTTACTGTTTCAAAGTGCCTCTCACAACATGTCTCAATCAATCAAAAG
>CAZALZ010000038.1:0-6915 GCA_964486475.1 uncultured Gammaproteobacteria bacterium
ACAAAAATGAAAATTGATTCTGCTGGCAGAGTCGGGATTGGGACGACAGCTCCTGCATATCCTCTTGATGTTGCCGGCAATGCAAGAATCTCCGGTGCTATATATCCTGAAGGTGGTGTTAGCAGTATTAACGGGGTAGTTCTTAAACAAAAAATTTACAGCGGCACTACCGGCGATTATAGTAATGGATTTGGGTGTGTTAATATTTCCGCAAATCCGCTTACCGGTTTATCTAATATTCATTCCATTGTAAGTATAACAGGCGTTATTTACGATAGTCTTGGAGACCCAATACCACCTAATGATTCTGAAAATTCTACAAGTTGTCGAGGTTGGAATGTGTATTATGAAAATGGCCATGGCCGTCAATGTGGTTCCGGAGGACCATATATTGTCATATACCCCATTCTTATCGCGTCAGATTGTAATGAATTGGCAGGTCGAAGGTATAATATAATAGTAACTTATTTTTAATCGAATTTATAAAAGTTAGATTTTTTAAAATAATTGGCTTTAAAACAGTAAGCTGTTTTTATTTAAAAAACCAGCTCTTGCCAAAAATAAAATTATTTGTTATCTTATAATTAGTCACCTTAAGGTGTGTTTTTTATTATTTTTTAGTTTTTAATAGGAATATGTTTGCGCCCATAGCTCAGCTGGTAGAGCAGCTCCCTTTTAAGGAGAAGGTCACAGGTTCGAATCCTGTTGGGCGCACAAGAAATAAATTCCATTTTTAAATAATATTTGGATTATTAGCACCTTTTCTAACAATCAAATTTTAATAATCAAACAGATGGAGGTTATATGAATAAGCCGGTTACCTGTTCTGTTTCTGTTTTAGAAATAAGAAAAAAGAGTGCGCAGCACGCTCGGCGAGTGGGCAAGGAAAGAATGAAAAAGATGTTAAAGACTAAAAGATTATAAAAAAAGAAGCAACAATTAGCCAGCAATGCCTGGCTATTTTTTCTTGAAAAAATAATAAAAATAAGTTAAGATTTATTTATATTTGCCACCTTAGCTCAGTTGGTAGAGCAACAGTTTTGTAAACTGTGGGTCGTCGGTTCAAGTCCGACAGGTGGCTCAATTTAATTCACGATTTGTGATTTCAGATTTTCGATTTATGAAATACAAAGTCTACTCTTTAGGCTGTAAGGTCAACCAATACGATGGAGAGAAACTAAGCGGATTATTACAGTCCGCCGGTTTTATTTTAGGGGAAAAAGATGCTGACGTTGTCGTGATTAACACTTGCGCTGTTACCAAATCGGCTATAACCAAGAGCCGCCAAGCGATCAATCGCGCGCGTCGTGAAAATCCGCGCGCCAAAATCGTCGTCGCCGGCTGCTGGCCGAAAGTTTATAAAGAAGAATTTTCTAAGAAGATAAAAGTTGATTTAATATTAGATAGTGCTAATTTTGAAAATTATAAAATTAAAGAATTATTTGGAAATTCAAAATTGAAAATTGAAAATTCAAAAAGCATTTCAGAAAATGGATGTTTAAATTCACTTAGTACAAACAAAAACAGATCAAGATATTTTTTAAAAGTTCAAGACGGCTGCGAGCAATTTTGCTCTTATTGTATTATTCCTTACGCACGCGGGCCCTTGCAGAGCCGCAAAATTTCCGAAATTTTAGAAGAAGCCAAGGCGGCGGTGGCGGCCGGCTGGCAGGAAATTGTTTTAAACGGCATACATTTAGGACTTTTCGGAATTAATAATAAAAATAAAGAAAAAGAGGAAAAAAATGCCAGTCTTTTAAATTTGTTGAAACAGTTAGTCAAAGTAGAAGGATTAAAAAAGATTCGCTTAAGTTCAATAGAAATAACCGAAGTTAAAGATGATTTGGTAAAATTCATGGCGCGCGAGAGAAAAATGTGCCGCCATTTGCATATTCCGTTGCAGTCCGGCAGTGATAAGATTTTGCGTCTGATGAAACGGCCGTATGACAAGAAATTTTTTGCCGAAAGAGTAAAAAAAATCCGGCAGGCTATGCCGGATATTGCGATTTCTACCGATGTAATTGTCGGTTTTCCAGGAGAAGAGGAGAAGGAATCTGCCGAAGCGCGGAAATTTATCGAAAAGATGAAATTCAGCCGTTTGCATGTTTTTTCTTTTTCTTTGCACGAAAAAGCGCCGGCTTTTCACTTGCCCGATCGCGTTTCGCCGGCGGAAATAAAAAGGCGCGCCGATGAACTGAAAAAAATAAGCGAAGAATTGGAGAAAAAGTTTGTTGAAAAATTTCATAATAAAATAGTTGAGGCGGTTGTAGAAAAAAATAAATCAATTCCTTTCCGGGGAAGGGTTTCTTCCGGTAAAAAATTTCGCGCGATTAGTGATTATGGTTTTGACTTTTTCTTTGAAAAAAAAGATGTCGTTTCTTTGGATAAAAGAAATATTAAAGCAGGAGAAGTTTTAAAAATAAAAATGGATTGACTAAAAGTGATTTTTGTTTTAAAATTTGTATAGAATGTTTTTTAATATTAGCCGATAAATGTTTAAAAAAAATTGTCAAATTTCTATATTTTTATTTGTTTTTATTGTTTTTTTATTGCCTATAAAAACAAGTGCAATGATTGGTAAGGCGCAGGACGATTTCCCAAAATTAGCCAACTATTATTTGCGCTGGGAAATTCCCGACACTGACGTTGAACCGCTGGCTAAATGGGATTTGCTTATTTTGGATATGGAAGTTCAGCATAACAGTCTTTCCAACTTGCGCCGTTTGCGCCAATTAAACTCTGATATTTTGATTACTTCATATATTACTTCCGAAGAATTGAAAAACGATTTGTGGGATACGAATTATGCTCAATTGCGTTCGGAAATTCTTAACAGCGCCGGAAATTGGTGGCTTTTGGACGGCAACGGCAACCGGACATCTTTTTGGTCTGGAACAAATATGCTAAATGTCGGTTTGGTTTCTTCCGGCCAGGATTGGAATGAATTTTTGCCGAGTTTTGTCAAGCAAAAAATAATTTCCACCGGACTTTGGGACGGAGTTTTTTATGATAATATTTTCGCCGACATTTCCTGGTTCAATGACGGAAATTTGGATGTTAATGCCGACGGAACAAAAGACAGTACCGCGGCTATGAATACGGCCTGGCAAAACGGCAACATCAAAATTCTCTCTACTTCAGCCAGCGATTTTGGCGGCAATTATTTGGTTTTGGCTAATGCCAACAATATTCCGTCTTCTTACACGAAAAATTTAAACGGTTTTATGACGGAAAGTTTTCCCGGCTATTATACTTCCTCCGCCGGAGTTTGGGCGGCCTCAATGAAGGCTTACACCAGTGTTTCTAATTTGCGCCAGCCGGAAATTATGGTTATTAACGCCAATATGAGCAATAGCTGGGATAACACTAATTACCGCAAAATGCGTTTTTCGCTCGGGTCGGCAATGCTTGGCGACGGTTATTTTTCTTTTGATTACGGCGATGAAAATCACGGCCAAACTTGGTGGTATGACGAGTATAATGTTCTTTTGGGTAAAGCTATTTCCGATCCGGTTAATATTTTAGATAAGAGCAATAAAAATTGGAAAAAAGGCGTTTGGCGACGCGATTTTGAAAATGGCATTGTGGTGGTTAATTCCACTGATGAAAATAAGAATTATGTTTTTACCGACGAAGCTTTTAACAAAATAAACGGTTCGCAGGATCGTGTTATTAATAACGGCGCAAAGATCAATATGGTTTCATTAATGGGGCAAGACGCCGTGATTCTTTTGGGAAATCTTTCGGAAAGAAAAATAATTTCCGCCGCTCCGGTGGTTTCTTCGGCGGAAGATTCAACTTCGCCATCTTCCGGAGCTGTTTCAAGCGATAATTTTTCAATCAAGGGAAGCGCTTTCACTAACGGCGCCTTTTACCGCGTTTTTAATTCTTCCGGCACGCAAAAACAGAGCGGATTTTTTTCCTATAGCGACAAATATCCTTCCGGCGCGCAGGTAATGGCGGTTGATATTGACAATGACGGCAACGAGGAAGTTTTGGTCAACTCCGCCGGTACGGTAAGTATTTACCGCAACGGAACGAAAATAAATTCTTTCAAGCCTTTTGACGGAAAATTTAAGGGTGATATCTCTCTATCGGTTTCCGATCTTAACGGCGATGCTACTAAGGAAATAATTATCGGCGCGGGCAAAGGCGGCGGTCCGCAAGTTCGCGTTTTTGACTGCGCCGGGAAGCCGCTGACTGGCGGATTTTTCGCCTATGATCGCGCTTTCCGCGGCGGCGTGAATGTGGCCGTGATTGATCTAAACGGCGATGGCACCAAAGAAATTATTACCGGCGCGGGCAAAGGCGGCGGTCCGCATATTAGGATTTTTTCCAAAGACGGCAATCTTTTGGGCGGATTTTTCGCTTATGATGAAAATTCCCGTGGCGGCGTGGTTGTCGCGACCGGAAATGTTGACGGCGCTGGCGAGAAGGAAATAATCACCGCTACCGGCGTTTCGCCCGAGGTGCGAATTTTTGACAAGGCCGGCAATTTGAAAAATACTTTTCAAGCTTATGATAATTCGGTTTCCGGCGGGATGAAAATTTCCGCGGCCGATATTAATAATGACGGGAGTGATGAGATTTTGGCGGGGAATGTTTCATTCTAATATTAGAATTCCCCTCCTAAGGAGGGGTGGTTCGGTGCTCCGAACTGGGGATGGTTGTTTGAGAATTATAGTTGTAGTAAGTAGTACGTCAGCAAGTTAAAGAACGTAATCATAGATTTCTCGCAAGCTCTGAATGACAAAAGATTAATTAATTTGCTATAATAAATATATGCCTAAAAAAGTTAAAAAAAATAAAGAAGAATTCAGCGCTGAACAGGGGAATTTAGAAATAATTCCGGCCGGCGTTGAAGAACAGGACAAGAAACAGCCGGCTTGGCGCAAGAACGGCAATATTTTTATTGGCACGCTTAATTTGGTTGCCAACCCGGTCAAAGAACACGCCAAAAAGCGTCACGAAAAATTTTATAAAAACAGCAAATTTCATTTAGCCGCCGATATTTTATTGGTTTTAAGCGTTTTGGTTTTGGCAGCCATTTTTGTTATTATTTGGAATTTTCAGCCCAAAGCCGAAATAGTTTTGGAGTCCAATTTGACCAATGATTTGGCGCAAAGCGGTCAGGCTGCGACTTTGGAGGTTGAATACGAAAATAATAGCAAAACAACCTTAAAAGATACCAAACTTTCGCTTGTTTTTCCGGAAAATTTTGTGTTGCTGTCTGTCTGGCCGGAAGATATTTTTATTGATCAAACCAACACTTTTAACCTTGGCGATTTGGATCATAATATAAAAGGAAAAATCAAGATTACCGGCGTGCCTTACGGCGAAATTAATTCCCGCCAGATTTTCGGTTATTCCCTGAATTATCTGCATAACGGCCGTGCGGAAAATACGCTCGGGTCGTTTGAATTTGTTTTGGAATCTTCGGCTTTGGCAACTGATTTGACAATGCCGGCGGAGGCTTTTACGAAAATAGATTTCGGCGGCAAGATAATCGTCAAGAATTCCGGCCAAGCCGATCTGGAAAAAGATATTGTGATTTCTTTTGCTGATTCGCCGTTTGCAATAAAAAGCCTGGCTTCGGAAGCGGCGACCTTGGTTAATAACGAAATCAGTTTGGGCGGCTTGAAAGTCGGCGAGCAGGAAGAAATAAGTTTTACCGCCCAGGCGGAAACGGCCGGCGAGTATGATTTTTCCGCTAATATTTATTTAACTTCCGACGGGCAAAGATTTTTACAGCAGGAAATAAGCGAACGCTTGAAAGTTTCCCAGCCGAAATTTCAGACTGAAATTACGACTGACAAAAAAACCGTCAAAGATGGCGAAACCGTTGACTACAAAATTTCTTTCGTCAACAACGAAGAATCCGACGCGCGCGATATTTCTTTTTACATTTCCCCGGCCGACAGTTCGTTGTCCTTAAAAAGTTTGGTTTTAAAAAACGCTTCGGAAGATTATATTCTTGATAATACTACTGTAAAAATCGGCAATCTGGCGGTCGGCGAAAAAGGCGAGCTGGAATTAGAAGCGGTTTTGGACCGCAAAAAAATAAATCCCGAGCAGGAAGCCGGTTTAGCTTTTAATCTTAATTATCGTGCCGGGGAGAAAGAGGTTGATTATATTTTTTACAGCCCGAAAATGAAAATTCTTTCCGATTTGCAGGTTTCTTCGCGCGGGCTTTATTACAGCGCCGAAGGCGATCAGCTTGGCATCGGGCCTTTGCCGCCGGCGGTTGATGTGCCGACGCGTTATTGGATTTTTTGGGAAATTGATAATCTTGGCAATGATTTAAAAGATTTAGCCATGACAGCCGATTTACCGGCCAATGTCGGCTGGACCGACCAGAAATCGCTTTTGGCCGGCGATATCCGCTTTGGCGCAATCAGTAAAAAAATCGTCTGGAATGTTGATGAGGTTTCGCGCGAAGGCGGAGTTTATCGCGCCGGGTTTGAAGTGGAACTGATTCCGTCGGCGGCGCAGGTCGGGGAAATTCCGGGTTTGCTTACCAATATAAAATATAGCGCTACCGATATTTTTGCCAATACGGAAATAAGCGGAGAACTGTCCGACGTTACCGCTGATTTAAAAGATGATCCATCCGCTTCCGGCAAGGGGGCGGTAATAAAAATAAATATTGTAAAATAATTTTAAAACTATGACAAAAAAAATCGTCTGGCGATCGTTTATAAATTCGGCCGCGACATTGATTTATATCGTAGCAGTGGCGTCCCTCATGCTTAATGCCGAAAGGATTTTCGGTCAAATTGACGGAGTTTTCGGGCCGGTATTTTTTCTGCTTTTATTTGTTCTTTCAGCTGGTGTTACCGGCGGCTTGGTTCTTGGAGGACCGATTATGAAATATTTGGATGGCGATAAAAAAGGCGCGATTTATTTGTTTTGCGC
>CAZALZ010000039.1:0-6586 GCA_964486475.1 uncultured Gammaproteobacteria bacterium
TTGATTGGTTAATTTTTCCGCCAGCTCCCTATCTATTATTCCGACCGACTCAGCCGCCTTTTTTATGGCGTTAAAAACTTTTTCGCGGTCGAAATCAACTATTTCGCCGGAGCGCTTTCTGATTTGGGAAATTATATTTGGCATGAGAGTGTTGCGGAAATTTTAGTAAAGATTACTGGCAAGGAGTCCCGCTCCCCTTCCTCGCTTAATCCTTTCCTTCTTTCCTGTTTTTATCAATTTATTTTCTATTTTTCTTTTCTTTTACTATTTTATCAAGCATCTCCGTAAAATCATTAACATTGTCGAAAGAATTATAAACGGAGGCGAAACGAATATAAGCAATCAAATCCGCTTCTTTTAAATGATTCATAACACTTTCTCCAATCTCACTTGATTTAACCTCATTTTTCCGCAATTTTTGAATATCTCTTTCTATGTTATGTATCATTTTCTTAAAATCATCATCGCTAATCGGTCTTTTTTCAAAAGCTCTTCTCAGGCCGGCGGCCAGTTTGTCCCTGCTATATTCTTCCGTTTCTCCGTTGCGCTTGATTACGGATAAGTCCAATATTTCTATTTCTTCCAAAGTGGAAAAGCGAAAACCGCATTTTTCGCATTCTCTCCTGCGCCGAATAGAAAGACCGTCCGACGCCACTCGGGAATCAATAACCTTGGTATCTTGGAAATAGCATATCGGACAAATCATATTTTATACCCTATTTCAGACCACGCCTGCTATATGTAAAAAGGCGCGAACGACTTTAATAAAAATATCTGTAAAATTAGTCTTTATTATAATAAAATTTTTACAGTTTGTGGGGAATTTGACTTCTTCAATATTTTGTATTGTATTTTTATTTAAAACCCAATATCTTGTGGTCTATATTTATATTATACATCTAAAAAAAAGTATGGTCAATATTTCTTCCCCACTATTTTTTAGACAAAAATTAGCCTTCTTTTCCTATAAAACAGCCCTAATGTATTTATCCACAGCCAATAAAAATTTTAATTCGCTTCTAAAAAAATTGAATTATTATTTTTATTATATTATAATAAGAGATATAATAAAAAACTAACCTGTAAAAAATGAAAAACAAAACAATACTGATTTTTTTATTGGCGGCTTCAACTATTTTCGCCTGCTCAAAAGCTTATGCCGCTCAAGAATCTCCCGACCCTAATTTTAATCCCGGCAACATAATCAGCGACGGAGAAATTCTAGATTACAATTCAATGACTGAAGCGGAAATACAAAAATTTTTAGAAGATAAGGGCAGTTATTTAGCCAACTATTCGGTAGAAAATCCAAATACCGGGGAGTTAATGCTTATCTCTAAAGTTATTTATACTCGCTGCCAAGAAAATAAAATAAGCCCGAAATTTGTTTTAGTTCTTTTGCAAAAAGAACAAGGTTTAATTGAAGATAATAATCCCTCCAGCGGATCTTTGGATTGGGCGACCGGCTATGGCTGTCCGGATGGCGGCGGCTGCAACCCCCGCTGGCAAGGAATCTGGAAGCAAATCAACAGCGCTACCCTGCAATTCTTCGATTATATGGAAAACTTTCAAGACTATTCTTTCCAAAAAGGAAATACTTATGTTTTTTCAAATCCGTATTCCACGACAATAAAAGAAAACGTAGAAGTTTATATAGAAAACAACGCTACCGCCGGACTCTATAATTATACCCCCCATGTTTATAATGGAAATTATAATTTCTGGAAATTGTGGAGAAAATATTTTAACAAAGTTTATCCTAACGGCTCTCTTTTGCAGGCCAAGGGAGAAGTTGGGGTTTGGTTAATACAAAAAGGAGAAAAAAGGCCTTTTTTATCTAAAAGCGCCTTAACCTCGCGTTTTGATGAAAACAAAATCATCCAAGTAGATAAAAGTATTTTGGACGGCTATCCGACAGGCGCACCAATGAAATTTTCCAATTATTCTTTAATAAAATCTCCTCGCGGCACGATTTTCCTTTTGGTTGACAATAAAAAGCGCGGCTTTGCCTCTTCTGATGTTTTTAAAGCTTTCGGCTACAACCCGGAAGAAGTTATGAATGCCAGCTGGGAAGACATAAACTCTTATGAAGACGGGGCGCCACTCACCGCCACTTCAACCTATCCCACCGGAGCTCTCTTGCAGGACAAAACCACCGGCGGCGTTTACTGGGTTGAAGAAGGTATAAAACACCCCTTGCACGACAAAGCGCTTTTAACTTACAAATTTTCCAAGAAAAAAATAATTCCGACCTCCCCGAAAGATTTGGAAATTTATCCAACCAGCGAACCAATAATGTTCAGCGATGGAGAACTTTTAACTTCAACCGCCACAAACGCCGTTTATTTAATTGAAGACGGAGAAAAGAGGCCTTTTGTTTCCGGGGAAATTTTTGAAAAATACGGCTATAAATGGAAAAACATAATAACGGTTTCACCCCAATATTTAGCTAAATACCCGATTGGAGAAATGATAAGCGAATAAAGATTTTAAAACATTTAAAACAAATGCCGATAAGATTGGCCGCGATAGTCCCCCACCCGATAATTCTAATCCCGTCAATAGGAAAAGAAAACCTTTTTCAGCTGGAAAAAACTCAAAATTTCTATCAAAAAATCGGGGAAGAAATCAGGCAAAATAAAATAAAATCAATTTTTATAATATCTTCGCACGGCAAGGCGGAAAATGATTTTTTTTCTCTTGACGCCGCGAAAGAATTTTCCATAAACTTTGAAGAGTTCGGAGATTTTTCTTCAAACTCTTCGGTTGGCGGCGATTTGGATCTAACCCAGAATATCCGGGAGGAGATGGAAACAATCGTCGGAATAAAAACTAACTATAAAAAAGTTTTGGATTTCGGCTGCGGCGTTCCGCTTTTCCGCCTTTGCCTGGATAAAGACACTGAAGTATCTCCTTTTCATACCTCCGGTAAAACAATAACTGAACACTTTTTTGTCGGAGAAAAAATCGGTCAAATATTAAAAAAAGAAAAACGAAAAATCGCGATTATAGCCTCGGGAGATTTGTCTCCCCGTTTAACAAAAAATTCTCCGGCCGGCTATTCCCCCAAGGGCGCAAAATTCGATCAACGCTTAATAGAATTGTTGCAAAATAAAAAAATCGAGGAAATAATCAACTTTGATGAAGCAACAATCTCTGAAGCCGGTCCTTGCGGCTTAAAACCAATCGCCGTTCTTCTGGGAATTCTTTCCAGCGCGGAAATCGGCTGGAATATGGAAAATTTCGTCTATGAAGCGCCGTTCGGAGTTGGATATTTGACAACACTTTTAAAAACAGAAGAAAAAACATAAAACACTCAAACATCGCTGAGAAACTATAATAAAAGAATAAAAGCACAGTTTTAAAAACTGTGCTTTCCTTTTTTGGAGAAGGGCGGATTATTTTTTTACAAAATCAAGCATACCACCAAGCCTCATTTCGCCATACAAATAAAGCAGGGCGCAGTGCCCTCTTTTATGCAAGGATAATTCTAGAATAAATCCAGCAATCACTCGCCGGATTTTTTTAAAATCCTCGCAACGATTCTCTGCTTCAAACTCTTTTTTTTCTAAAATAACTAAATCTTTGGCCCTTGTTAAAGAGACAAACCTTATCTCATTAATAAGATACTCGCTAATTTCCTCAGAATTTTTTCCCAAATAAACACGCAAGGTCAGCGAGTTATCGGAAAAAAACTTGCAAACCAGGACGTCTGCCTGATTTGACGAAAAAACTTCGAGCGGATCCCCTTCTTTTATGTAGAGTTTCATCAGATCAATAACAACCTTCATCTCTTCCTCCTTTGAAAAAGTTATCGATTATTCTCTTGTATTTTATTTTGAATGATCTTAAAAAAATATTTCCAAGCTTCGCCATCATGACACAATTCTTTAGTATCGTTCAGACAAAGCTCAATAAACTCCCTGGGGTAATCGCGGCAAACTTTAAAAATCGAAGATTTTTTAAACGGCGGAATTCTCAACTCTTTAATTATTTTTAAGGCTAATTCTTGCCACTGATAGGCCGGCGGCCTAACCGCATCTTTTCTTTTAACGCCAAAAAGCGAGCCTAAATTCTGAAAATCCTCATTTTTTTTAATCTGCTCTGGCATAATTTGCTTTTTTCAAGTTTTAATATTATAATATAATTTAATCTAAAAAGTCAATAATAGAATATATGCCAAAAATTTTAGAAATATTAGTCAATCCCAACCCAATACTGCGCAAAAAATCAGATAAAATAAAAACCAAAGAAATAACTGAGCAAAAAATGCGTGAATTCGCCATGGATATGGTTGAGACAATGAAAGAAAAAGACGGCGTCGGATTGGCCGCGCCGCAGGTCGGGAAAAATATCCGTTTAATAACTATAAGCACTAAGGACGATACTTTAATAATGTTTAATCCGAAAATTATTAAAAAATCTTTTTGGAAAGATTGGGATGAAGAAGGCTGCCTATCAGTACCTTTTTATTTCGGAGAGGTTAAGCGCCACAAATCGATTGTTTGTGTTTTTAACGATATCGACGGCAAAGAAAAAAAAATCAGAGCTTACGGATTTTTGGCTCGCGTAATCCAACATGAAACAGATCACTTAGACGGAATACTTTTTATAGATAAAGTTAAAAATTTAAAGAAAATCGACGAAGCCGAAGTGGAGGACGCGGAAAAAATAAAATAATTTTTTAACAATTATTTCCAAAAAAACCAAGATTTTTTCTTTTTTCTCAAAAAAATAAAGACAATAAAAACCGTCCCGAGAACTAAGCCGGCATAAGTTATTTCATGGTAAAATGAGGATAACAGTTCTTTATTGGCGCCGAAAAAATATCCTAAAGAGGCCAAGATACTTGTCCAAATTGCCGAACCAATGGCGGTGAAAAGCAAAAATGCGCTAAAATTCATTTTAGAAAAACCGGCCGGTAAAGAAATAAATTGCCGCACAACCGGCACTAAGCGGCCGATTAAAGTGGACATCTTCCCGTATTTTAAAAAATATTCTTCGGCTTTTTGAACTTTTTTGGAATCAACCAGTAAAACCTTGGAAATTTTATGGTTAGCCAAGCGATAAATAATCGCTCTTCCAAGAAACATTGCCAAAAAATAGTTTATCGCGGCGCCAATTAAACTACCGGAAATTCCCGACAAAACAACCAGCCAGATATTTAATTCTCCCTTAAAAGCCAAATACGCCGCCGGTGGAATTACCACCTCGGAAGGAAACGGAACAAACGAACTTTCAATAGCCATTAGAGCGGTTATTCCAAAATAACCGAGATGGCTAAAAATGCCAATAAGACTGTCAACTAAATTAAGCATGCTATTATTATATAAGCATTCTTTAAAAGAAGCAAATTATTTATGAATGATAAGCTTAAAATAATTTTTGCCGGAACACCGGATTTTGCCGTTCCGTCTTTGGATGCCCTGATCAAAGACGAACGTTTTGAAGTTAAGGCAGTTATCACATCGCCAGATAAGCCGGTCGGACGCAAACAAATCATGACCCCCCCGCCGGTTAAAGTTTTGGCGCAAAAAAATAATATCCAAGTTTGGCAGCCGGAAAAGATCAAAGAGGTTGCAAAAAAAATATCCAAAATAAATCCGGATTTTTTGGTTGTAGTTGCTTACGGGAAATTAGTGCCAAAAAGCGTTTTAATTCTGCCAAAATACGGCTGTGTTAATGTTCACGGCTCTATTCTCCCCCGCTTCCGCGGCGCGGCTGTTTTACAGGCGCCAATTCTTGCCGGCGACAAGGAATCCGGCGTAACAATAATGCTAATGGACGAAGGACTGGACACTGGTCCGATTTTAAAAATCGCCAAAATAAATCTGGAAGAAAATGAAACCGGAGAAACCCTGCACGACAAACTTTCACTTCTTGGCGCGCAAAATCTGCCTGATGTTTTAGCTGATTTGACGGAAGGAAAAATAGAACCGCAAATACAAGTTGGCGAATCCATCTATTGCCCGGAAATTAAAAAAGAGAATGGTCGCATTGACTGGGAAAAACCAGCTATAGAAATAGAAAGGATGATTAGGGCATACTATCCTTGGCCATCAACAATTACGAATTACCAATTACAAATTACTAATAAAATTCTAAAAATAATTTCGGCGGAAAATAAAGTTTTGCCAATCAACAAACACAAAATCGGCGAAGTATTTTTAGAAAAAGACAAGCTTTGCGTGCAATGCGGGGATGGCGCCATAGTAATAACAAAACTCCAATTGGAAGGCGGCAAACCACTCGCAGCCGAAGAGTTCCTCCGTGGCCACAATAATTTAATCGGCACGATTTTAGTTTGACAAAGAGTATATTCTGCTATATATTATAATCAAATCCACCCACGGATTTTTTCTTTTTCAAATAAATCAAAGATTGCAATTCGTAGATAGAAAATTTAAAGGGTCCCTTCGTCTAACGGTTAGGACACCAGGTTCTCATCCTGGCAATAGGGGTTCGATTCCCCTAGGGACTACAAAAAAACCGGCTTAATAGCCGGATTTTTTATTTTCTTAAATTGCAATATTGATCATTAACCAAATTGTTGTAAAAGCAAACAACCAGCCAAGCGTTGCGCAAA
>CAZALZ010000040.1:0-6076 GCA_964486475.1 uncultured Gammaproteobacteria bacterium
TTTTTTATCAATAATTTTTAAAGCTTTTTCTAATACTTTAATATCTGTCATTTTTACTCCTCATCATTTTTCACCACATTCAGAATTTAATTTATAATTTTCTTCCATTCGATTTAAAGAGCATTCCAAATCTCTCAACTGGTCATTTACACAATCTAAAGCACTTGTTATATCATTAACAGCGTCTTTAAAATTCCAGTAAGTTAATTCTTTTGATTCATATAAAAATTTTTCTAAACTATCTTTATTAAATTCAGAAATTTCAGCTATCCTTTTGTTTTCGGAGTTATTATTATATCTGATGATAGCGTCTATTTTTTGTGATTCATTTTCAAATTGATTCAATACTTCCTCAACTTTGATAATTTTGTTAGTTGCTTTATCTCTATAAATTATTACTTCCATTTTCATTCCTCGGTTTCTATCAGCTTTACTTTATTTTCGTCAAATCTTCCGCATTGATTGCACAAAACACATATATATCCATAACTATCGGGGTTTACACAATTTTCGCTTATTCCTTTGCATATACATGATATGTATGGTTCTTCACCTTTTATTTCTTCATCTGACATTTTATACCCTCCCTAATTTTATTCCATGCTTGGGTTATAGCTCTTTTAGATGATTCAAACGTTGAGTAAGCATTTCCCTCGTGAATCCCTACCAAGCAGTTTTTGCAGTTAACTTCCGAAAAAACTAATGAATCCAGAGCATTACCTCGTACTGCCCTTACTTCTACATCTTCGCTTCCACAAAACGGGCAGGGCTTTAATTCTTGCATTTTATATCACACTTTCTCATACAACTTTATTCTATTATAACACACTTTTTAAACGCATGCATTCATGCGTTTATTTGTACATATATACTTTTATTTTATGATTGCGGTTTACTGACTTTATAGTTTAAAAACGCTTTTAGCGCGTAAGCGTTTAACCGCCCAACAAGGTTTTTAGACGGTAATCCTCTTTTGTACTCCGTTTCGATCGCTTTAATCAATTCCAAATTATGTAAGTAATCTTTGGGGTTATTATCAATTTGTTTCCTTATTTTGGATATTTGGTGTAGTATTAGCATCACTTTACGCCCCAAACCGCCTCGATTATGGCTTTTATTCTATCTTCTTGCTCTGCCGATTTTGCAAGTTCGGCCGCGTTATCACTTTGCAAAAGGGAATTTTTACCAATCCATTTAAGCATCTCTACATTACCATTTAGCGCGACTTCTCTTTGTTTTCTTCTGATACTAATATTCCCGGATCGCTTGTACATGCGAAATACCTCGGAAAAATTTAAAGGAGTTCCATCCTCTGAAAAAAAATTATCTTTACAAAAATTGTTCAAAGTTTCCTCGCAAACCTCAAAAAAAGCGCAACATTCGTCAACGGTACAGTTCATCTCACAAAGCTTAACCAATTCATTTTTATCTATATAAATTTTAGGACGTCCAACTTTTCTTTTTTGTTTTTGATTAGTATTTTCATCCAAAAAAACCACCTCTTTACAAAAAATTATAACACAATAAGACTTTAAAATAAATCATAGTAAAAATAACCAAAAACGAAATAAAACATAGTCTTTAATTTTACGTATTATGTTGTGCTAAGTGTTGACTTACTTGTATGTTAGTGATATAATAAATACATAATCAAAGAGCAAACAACAATAACAAATTGAAGGAGTAAATCAGAATGACAATTATCATGGAAAACAACGTATGGAGCTTTAAATTTTGGGGTGTGGCCGACGATAAAGCGAAATTATTTACATATCAAGAAAAGGAAATAATCGAACAAAATTTAGAAGAACTTTACCCCCACGGAATAACCGAAACACAGTTAAACGATATTTTTGCATATGATACAGAAACGCTTTGCGAGTGGGTGGGAATACCTGAAGATGAACTTATAGAACGTAAATATATAGAAATGATCACAATATAATAAATAAAAAAAAAGAAGAAATCAACGAAATATTAAAAGAAATACAGTACGACACGACTATAAAAATTTTACATGGTGATTATTTAGCAGTTGAAGAAGAAACAAAAAATAACTTAGCGTGGTTAGGTTATGAAGAAGTAAACTACAAATTATTAAGATTAGTTGAAGAAGTTGAAGAAGATTAAAAGAACGCCAATAAAGGGGGCGTAAAAGCCCCCGACAAATAAAATAAGGAGTATAAACAATGACCAAAGAAAAAATAAAAGACACATTAAACACACACGGAATAGAAAACATAAACGGTGATGATCTGGAATATTTAAGCAACCAAAATTTTGATAATGCTATTGATCTATTAATATATGTATCCGGGGCATTAGAAAACCATGAAAAATTTAAAAAAGAATTAAGGAGTATAAAAGCCATGAATTTAAATAATGATTTTGACAGTTACTTATCACAGGAAACAAATAGGTATATGGAATCCACCGAAGCCACACATATAACGGACTGTGAAAAATGCGGGTGCAAACTTTACGATTGTGATGAAGCGTATTTAATAAATGATTATTATTATTGTGAAGATTGTATATGTGATTTTAAAGTAGATTTAAACGAACTCAGAGAAAAAGAAGAACGCGAGATAATTTAAGGAGCGTAATAAAATGTTAAATATAATGCAAATATTAACGGCCGAAGAACGTCAGATAATTTATAATTTTGCTTACATTCAAAACTATACTGTTTCGGGAAGTGATCTAAAGCAGTTTATACAAGTACACAACAAAGGTCTTAGTGAATGTGATTTTAAAACAGCTGCACGAATAGAAACATTTTTATTAGATGTTTCCGAAAACACAACATCAAAAAGAACAAAAAATAAAATATTAAAGTTTTTATCAAGTGTTCCGGATAATTTAATAACGGTAGACATACAAAAATACAAGTCTACTTGTTGCAAATAATAAATTAAAAAATAAGAAGAAATAAGAAGAAACAGTAAAAATAAAGGAGTAAATCAGAATGACAAATAATTTATATGAAGAATCATACCCGGATTTTATATGTACAGGTTGTGAAATACTTTTATCTGATATTAATGGAGCT
Organism: uncultured Gammaproteobacteria bacterium; assembly: GCA_964486475.1. GTDB lineage: Bacteria > Patescibacteriota > Patescibacteriia > Patescibacteriales > WJLG01 > JBAZHE01. The sequence goes on from CAZALZ010000040.1 coordinate 3,053, forward strand.
ATTTGTCCTATATGCGGTAGTGATATTGTACCGTGCGACAGATGTGTTTCATGCGGTGATTTTTATGGATATGACGAGTTATCAAACGGATTTTGTAAAAATTGTGATGAAGCTCTCGAGAAACGAGCGTAAACGATATGAATAAATTTGATATAGAAAAGGTTGCGAATCATGTAATTAATGATTTTAGTGATATGTCGGAAATAGCTATCTCTGATGATGATCATATATTTTATGTAATTAATGATGTGTCGAAATTCAAAAGTTGCGCTAAATATCATGTATGTACTTTTATAAACACCGATTTTTGGGGTAAATGTATCGAATACCAAAAACAAGATAACGGGTACATGAAACAAGTTATTACCGAAGAAAAAAAAGAAGAAGCCAAACAATATATAACGCAAGCTATAAATGAAATTATTGAATTTAGTAAAGTAAGAAATAATTAGAATTATGAACGAAGCTAAAAAAATTGATTATGAACTAATACAAAAAAACGCACTTAAACAAATATTACTTAAAAATGATGGAATGTTACTGCAATATCTTAATGACATTATTTTTTACGATTATGAACTTTTAGACAAGATCGCTGCTATTCCAATGAAATATCTTTCTCAAAATATATTGGGATATGTAGGAAAAGAAAGTTTGGCCAACCTTTTAGAGTCAGCATACGCCGGTAAATTTAACCCTTATGATGATTTTTTTCTAATGGATAAATATCAACGTCTTTTAAGTTTCACTAAAAAAAATTATTTAGAATATATCAGATGTAACAATAGACTTGATGTTGTTATTGACGTGATTATAAATCACATGCCACAAGAATTTTTAACTTATAAATTTTAAAAGGAATGTAAATAAATATGGCGTTTAGTTTACGAGAATATAACAAAAAACATAGACATGATAATATTGTAAGTGTGTCTGTATCTTTAAATAAATATAACAAAATAGACAAACAACTTATAGATGTTGTAAAATCTCAAGAGAATCAATCTGATTTTATAAAAAGGGCGTTGCTTTGTTATATACATATTTTAAACGGAACAAACCAACCGCAAGGATGTACAAATTATGGAATTTACAGACAAACAGAAGGAACTAATAAAAAGACTGAAAAATAATGAATTTAAACGGCTTAATATTCTTTATGGTTCGGTTCGTTCGGGAAAAACTTGGATAGCTCTTTTGATATTTTCTCTTTGGATAATGAAAATGCCAAAAAATAAATTTTATATGATGGCTGCAAAAACTCTAAAATCTCTTGAACGTAATTGTCTTGAACTTCTTATGGATATGATCGGAAACAAAGATTTCGATTATAGTTTACAAAAAAAATGCGCTACTTTATTTGGTAGACGCGTTTTCCTTGAAGGTGCCAATGACTCTCAATCTGAAAAGAAAATACAAGGAATTACACTTTCCGGGGCATATGTGGATGAAATTACCATATGTGATGAAAAATTCTTTAGAATGATGCTTTCAAGACTTTCAGACCCCGGAGCTAAATTTTTTGGTACTACTAACCCAGATAGCCCCGACCACTGGCTTAAAAAAGATTTTATAGACCGTGATCAAATTGTTTTAAAAGAGGGAAAACCCCCACTTGATGTTTTTGTAGATAAATTTACTATTGATCAAAATACAATGCTTGACCCGATATTCGTGGAAAACCTTAAAAAAGAATATACCGGGGTTTATTACGATAGATTTATTTTAGGCGAGTTCGTAAGAGCCGAAGGTCTTGTATTTCCTTTCTTTTCAAATAATACTCATGAATTTTTGATTTCTGATACTAAAGCTTTGATAGAAGTGGAAAACAATAAACTGTATAAAATAATTTTAGGCGTAGATTTTGGAGGAAGTTCTTCCAAAACTAAATTTACGGCGACTGCTATTTCTGATGATTATATTAACTTGATAACTATTGAAGAACATGTTGTAAAATCAAACGATAATATAGATACGGAAATAATATGTCGTGATTTTTATAATTTCACTAAAAAAATAACCGAAAAATACGGAGATTGGAATTATGCTTTTTGTGATAGCGCATCTCCGACAATGATAAACTCACTCCGATCATATTTTAAACAACGCGGAGAAAGATATAATAATATCCTTGCAGTAAATAAAACACCCGTAACCGATCGGCCCCGAACAATTGATAAACTTTTCAATACCGGACGTCTTAAAATATCTGAAAATTGTCCTCGATTGATACACGCACTCCAAAACCTTGTCTGGGATCCGAAAAAAGAAAATTATCCCGAAGATGCAAACCTTGGGAACATTAATGATGATTATGACTCTTTTTGTTATTCGTGGATAGAGTTTTCAAAAAGAATCGAAAGCAAATAAAATATTAAAAATTTAATAGTTATGCTATAATAAATTTTAGTAGCAAGACGAGCCTATAAAGACGGTTAGCCGTACTCCCTAAGACGGGAGGTGGCATTATGGATTTAGCAAATTCGGTAATTAATTTACTCATTTTAATAACAATTTATAAAATGATTTGCAAAATAAATAAAGAAAAATAACCGTCTGCTTCTAACTGAACGGTTATTTTTTAGAAAATTATCTTTAGAGTTAGGTGGCTAACCGTTTTTCGAACGGTAAATCTTGCTACTACTTATTATATTCCGAAATATTTAAAATATCAATATACATAAAAAATTTTAAATTTATTGCAACTTGACATTTTTAATTTTTAAAGTTGCAGATTTTTCTACAACCGATTTTTAAATTTTAATATATTATTAATAAACAAGGTATTTGTTACCTTGTTTATTTTATGGAGGTATATTTATATAAATGGATGAAGAAAAATATTTAAGTATTAAAAAGTTCTCTGAACTCGCCGAAGTCAGTACACAAGCAATATATAATAGATTAAATAAAGACCTTAAACCTTATCTCAAATTTGAAGGTAACAAGAAATATTTATCGGATAAAGCTTTAAAATTGTTTGCAACCAAACAATCAAGTGTGCAATCAATTGACAATCAAGTT
>CAZALZ010000041.1:0-6074 GCA_964486475.1 uncultured Gammaproteobacteria bacterium
CGCTGTTTGCCCGCTAGGAACATAATATTTAAAAGATAATTTGTATTTTCTGTCAGCAACAAAAGAATAGGCATATTTTGCATAATGTTCGCCGTTAAAGGTGTTTACCGTAAATCTTAACCAATTATCTTCACTACCAATACTGTCTATATTTCCCGCAACCGTTCCTTGTACTGCCGTCCATGTGTTTTCTCCAGCACTGAAATCACTTGCGTAAGATGTGGTTTTATTTTCCCCCGTCCCCGCCGCACTCACCTTGACTTTAAGTGTATTCCCCGTCGAAGAAGTGAACGTGATGTAATAGCCTATCCACTTTCGCAAATCGACTGAAGGGTTTGAAACGAATTGAAATCCCGTTGCATTGGAGAAATTAGCCACAAGCCCTGAAAGAGTGACCGAACCGTTGTTATATTTGATTAGCTTTATCTGTTCGTTCAGGGTTAGCAAATCAGAGAGAGACAAACTTGTTCCTGTACTTGCAACGTAATACAGCGTTTCAGGCTCAAATCTACGCGCATTTGTTAGTACGCTTTGAATTCTGCGTCTGTTCATTCTCTATGTCCAATATTCGATTGCTACGACACACACCACGGCGGAGATAATCCCTACCGTTGTTGCGCCGTCCAGAGTGATAATCCCATCGGGGTTTAATCGCGATGCTGTGCCGTCCGTCACGTTTGACGAAGGAATTGCCGCCGCTCCGCCGAACTTTATCCAGAAGTCAGCCGAACCGGTGGCCTTAAAACGCGCCTTCTTTGCGCCGGTCGGAATGTCGATTGTCTGATTGGTGTTAGCAACCAACACAATCGCGTCTTTGTAACTCGCCCATTCTTCACCCGGCATCGGCGAACCGTTACTATCTCTCGTTCCTAATAAAGCATTCATGTGTTTACCTCGCTTAAATGATTATTTTATTTACGCCGCCCCTTGATTTAATACTTGTGCAGCCATACTCCCCGGTTCGGGAGCCTTGGATAAATTCGGTAATTGAGCCGCCACCGCTTCAAGCTCGGCGCTTTGCTGTTGTTTCGCCAGTTGTTCCGCTCTCGCTTGGCGTCGCTGGTCACGCACTTCCGGAGCGACAAGGTATTTAATCGGCATACCCGCCCGCGTGGCCGTACCTTGCGCGATTTCGTCAACATCAAAATTATCAAGGATTTCCGGTTTTGACTCGGCCAGCGGCGCGACAAAGTTTAGCACGACGCCCGTTGCCTGTGTTTCCTGTGACTTCATCGCCAGAGCCAAACGGCCGACGTATTCAATCGCCAAGCCCTGATCGACAAGTTCCGGCGGAGGAGGAAGGAATAAGCCTTTGCGCAGCATAATTGAAAAGACACGCGACAGGAACGGATCAAACAGTTCCGTTTGCTGGCGGCCCAGCGCAGGCCCTAAAATGGATATGTTTTCTTCCAGCCGCTTGCTGATTTCATACGCTGTTTTCTCGTTGGTCGGGTCTTGTGCAAGAAGCTGGAAAAGGTCGTTATAGAAGGACATCTTGACTGCGTCACGCCTTCCGTTCTCGACTTCCAGCGCAATATCAAAGCGCCCATTGGAATTCAGTGTTTCGGGCTTATGGCCTGATTTATAAAAGATTATTCCGCCCGCTCTGGTGTTGTTGGTCGACAAGGACGCTTCGGACGGCGCAAATATAGGCGGGTCAATAGACTTCTGGACGCCCCTCATATTGTCGTAACACATCTGATTGAGCATTTTCGTGTCCGGCAGCGCGTCCATGCCGCATGAGCGGCCATAGGCTTCGCCGCTGGTCTTTTCCCAACGCGGCACGGCATAGGGGAATTCATGAAAGCCGCCTTCTTCAAGGGGATTCATGGTCAATCGTTCGCAATACATGGACGCATACGGCATATTAACCGCGTCTATTTTGCGCCAGTCGTACTCATTGCGCCGGAACACTCCATGGATAATTTCAAATATTTCGTTTTTCTTGCCGTCATTGAAGGCCTTTAAAATCTTAGCAGAACACTTATTCCCCCATTTCTGAATACATTGCCGGGCAGTGAATTTTTCCAGCCGGAAAAGGCCATCTACAACGCCTTCCGCATCTTCTGTGATGCAACAATTACCAATAGAGAAGGTCTGGCAATTAATCGCGTAGCGTCGGCCTTCGTCTGTGTACAGAACGCCGGTTCCGGCCCAGCCTTCGGCTTTGTAAATTTCATGCAGGGCAAGCGGCGCATTGCTCGCATTAACCGCGTTTCTCATGCGTTCCGTGGTGTCGGCCAGCCAGAACTTGGCGTTGGACATTTCCGCCACTCTTTTGTCTCTGGCCGTGACAATAAACCAGGGCGTGGACAACGGTGAAAGATTGCCATACATACCGTTGGCGAATATCCGCAAGGCTCTGATTGCCGTTCCGTCGTAAATTTTGGACATTCTTTTTCCGCCCATTGTCGGCTGATTGGTGACGTTCTGGCCTTCAGGAACCATGTAATCGGCAATTTCCTGCAAATGGGACTTAAACGTTCCTTTTTCCGCATCGAGCGTGTTGTAGGTATCGACAACGTCTTCCGGTGTGAGGTTTCTGCTGCTCTCCATGGCTCTTACATTCCCCCCGTAGTTGTCGCGCCGCTGACTCCGCCGCCCAGGAGCCGTTTTTTGCGTACAGGCGCGGGACCGCCCACGTTACCGGCATAAGTTGTTTTGATTGCCGACGGGATGCTGCTCATAATCCGGCGCCGTTCTTCCGCCGCACCCGCTCCAAAGTTCTTGTTCTGCGATCCCGGAACATTGCCCGGCTCAACGGGTTTCTTCTTCACGGGTTCCGGTGTGGCATCGGGAATGACCGGCGGAGCTTCAATCTTGTCGGGCTTCGGTGCCAATGCCTGGGATGCAAGAGCGCCGGCCGCCGAAACTCCGGCCATTATTGCCATTTGCGCCCCTGCGCTAAGACCGGTTGCCGCTCCCGCTGCCGTTGCTGTGCCTACTGCGGTAGTGGTTGCCGCCGCCGTCGTAGCCGTTGTGGCTGCTGTTGCGGTAGTCCCCACCGTTGCCCACCAGGCTGCTATCGCTGACATTGCTTCTGCCATTTTACCTTCTCCCAAAAATGTCGTAATCTGTAACTTGTTGATGATTTCCCTGCTGTGACAGCGTGAACACATCCGCCATGGTGTTTTGATATTTAGGGAAATTATTGATAATGTTTGTCTTAGGCGTATCGATTGAACAATAAATAACCGCATCGCCGTCGTCCGGAGAACGCCCTAAACGCTTCTTAATTTGCTCTTTGTCTTCAATGAGAATGCCGCCAGGCGTTAGAATCCACTGATAAGAACACAAGTCAGCCTTTAACTTTTGATCGGGTGGCAAAGCGATATTCGCGCCCGTTTCCGGGTGTAACATTTCACGGAAGCGCCAAAGCAACATTGCCCGCAGATTTCTAAAGCGCAGTTTGCCACTGGCCTTATCTGTTTGAGCGTCAACGCTTTTTGTGTCATATCCAACAACGGCATCAACCTGAATGCCGTTTGATTCTAAATGCCCGATTGTTTCTCCGCCGACACCCAGCGCGTCAATGTGCACCGGTGCGCCGTCTCTTATGCAGGAAATGACAAATCCGGCTGTAATTGATCCAGTCGGTGTCTGCGCTCCCGGAATGCGCTTTAATTGGTCATACCAGCGGCCGTACCGTGTTGACACAACCGTGGAATCCCTTCCACCGCGAGCAACATCAACCCCGGCGCTGTCCATTTCCCCGACTTTACCATCCGGTTTCCAGCGCGCCATTGCTGCGTCGATCCAGGCAGTCGGCAGAACTTGCCATTCGCTGTCTTGGATTCCGGCCTTAAAATCACCACGCAGCATTTGAGAGCGAAGCGGTTCAGGCAGTGATTGCAGTGTATATTCATAGCCTGTCGACGTCAGGAAGGGATTGTCCGTTACACGCGAAGAAATAAACGTTCTGGAAATAGGCTTGACCATGCGCCCGTTGAGTTTAAACGGTGCGCAACTCTCTACCTCAACGTCCTTGCCGTCGATTGTCGTGAAATAGCGCAATTCTCCCGGTTGCGCCGGATTGGGATGCTGATCATCCAGCCACGGCCCCCAGTATTGAATAACCCAGCGGCCATTTTCGTCCGTCGGCGGATTACCCGCGCAGATTACGCGGCAGCGCTGGCCCTCTTGCGTAGTCCGCAACCAGCCGCATAAAAAACGAAACTGACTTTCCAGGAAATGTGTTATTTCGTCGAAACCGATGAGATCATGAGGGCGGCCCTGATATTTGATTTCATCGCCTAAATTATTACATGATCCAAACTCAATACGACGCCCATCAGGACGTTTAAGAATATCGGCTTGCCCATTCCAGCCTTGACGGCTTTTAAGTATCTCATCGAGCAACCTGGCTTGAATTCCAATTAATTGTGTTGATTGTCGTCTGTAAATGATTGATTGAGTATGTTGTGTAAGCGAAGCACCCAGTAAGAGATCGGATTTTCCACCGCCGGCGGCGCCGCCATAAAAAACAATATCAGCGGGGCTTTCAAGCGCCTCTGTCTGCGGTCCTGGAAGCGGAGACCAAACAGGCATATTTTCTTGCAAAGCCTGTTCGAGATCGGCCTTTTCGTCGGCCTCTAAATAATTCATAAGGTCAGCTATTTTTTCAATCTTTACTGCCGAGTTTTGCATCTTCTTTCCTCTTTGCCGCCTTATCAAGTATCGTGGCTATTCTTGCCGCCAATTCCATGTTGGAAAATAATCCACCTATTTGCTGTGGCTTTCCGCTTTCGTCTGGGAATTCAACTTTCTTCCTCTCCGCCGGTTTCATGTCCAGAAGTGAAATCACCATTTCCGCAGCCTTCAATCGCGTCCCGTGGTCAACCAGGCTTTTTGAATAAGCCCAGCGGCCACGGTCCTTGTCGTAGCGCGCCTTTACTTCATGAGCGTCCAATCCTTCCGCGATGCGCTTTAAAGCCCTGCGCGGAGTCAGCTTCACCGCCTTGCAGTGCTTCAGTGTTTCCGCTCTCGCAATTTCGCCAGATTCTTTGGCAAGTTTTTCTCGCTCCTCGACTTTCATTGGATGTATTAGAACATAGAAAAACTATCTTGTGAGGCTGTTTTAGGGGTGTAAAAGGGGTGTAAAAGGGGTGTGTTAGGGAATACTTTTTTTTGAAGACTTCTTTTTTCGTCTATCATCATACGTAATTGCCCATGTAATAGCTTCCGACGGAATCAGATACGGTTGACCGTTTGGAAGATAACGAATCGGAAAACCAAACCGGCGCTTCCAATCACGTATCGTTTGCCAGGGGTCTTTTGTTTGTTTGAAGTCAAAAGTTTTTTGGAAAAACTCTATAATGCTTTTTCGACCTCTTACAAATACTTCGTCCGACATAATGTTTACCTGTTATTTGGCGGGACTGGCTCTTTCCTACTGCCCTTCTCTTACCCCAAGATATAGCGTGATACAGAAAAGAGCCGCCCCATGATTTTTAAAATCCTTTGCGTTTATTCTTATCGAAATAAGTAAATCCGTCGTGTCCGTTGATTGCGCGGTAGATCGCGCGGTCGTCTGTTCATACGCACCCCTAAAAAATTAATATACTTTCGCGTCTGGAATTGGCTTGACGATCTTTTTTAGTATGTCTGCCGGTATGGTAGATGATTTATTCCTGTTGTTGTCGGATTCGCTTTGCGCGGCGTTATATTTGCCATTTTCCCCGCCGTTGTTAGTCTTGAGGGCAGCGTTCAGCCAAAGGTTGATATGCTTCGCCTTCACTTCGACTTTTGCCAGGGAGTTGATGCAGTGGATAATCGCCTCACGGTTATATTTTGAGAAATTCTCCTGAACGAATTTTTCAATTTCCCGTTGCTCGAATGACGACGGGTATTTTTCGCGCGTTGATTTTATCGCTTCATTCAGCCGTTTGATGTAGTCTTCGTCTGAAGTCAAAGGCAAAGGCGTTTCTTCGGCTGGCTTTTCTGGTTTGTTTTCTGAAGAAGCCGGGGGCGTTGTGTCGGCGGATGGTGTGGAGTTATCCACAGGTCTTTCGGGCGTCTCGCTAATATTAATATTATTATTAAGGCTTTTTTTATTAATATTATTCTTTAGAGTA
>CAZALZ010000042.1:0-5603 GCA_964486475.1 uncultured Gammaproteobacteria bacterium
TCTTCAACAGTGAAAGAGGGCCAGGGAGAGAAAGGCGTATTCAGCATAATAAATTATTTCTTGATTAATTTTTAACTAAGGGTTTGGCAGGGTTGCCTACAACCGTAACACCTGCAGGAACATTCTTTGTGACCACTGCACCCATGCCAACCACGGCACCGCGACCAATAACAAGGGGCTCGCCCGGTTTGCCTTGTTTAATAATGGCACCCGTACCAATATAAGCATGGTCTTCAATAACGATATTGCCATTGCACTTTACACCGGGGGCGAAGGTAACATAGTCACCAATGATGCAGTCGTGTGCGACATAACTATAAATATTGGCGTGAAACTGGCATCCAATTCGGATATTAGATGTCAAGCTCACAAATGGGCTGAGTATGCTGCCTTCTCCAATACTGACGTTGTCCATTACGCATACATTTGAAGCAGTAATATCTAAAAACTGTATATTATTTTCCTGACAGCGTTTTTCCAGTTTTTCACGAATAACGCTATTGGCAATAGCCAGCGTGACAAACCGTTCGCTTGCTTCAATTTGCATAAAATCATCAAATCGAAAAATTGAGTGACCATTGATTGCATCAGTTTCTGGATTATCATCAATGAATATGAGACGATTCGCATCAATTTTTTGAGTTTGTAATTGAGAGCGTAATAATGGCATGACCTCGCGACCATAACCACTTGCACCATAAACTGCATATAGAGGATTTTTCATTTGAGTAATAGGGTGATTAATTTTGATTTTTTTCAGAGGATGAACCAGTGAATTTGGACATAGTAGCTTCACCTGCCGCACTGATGCCATCACGAATAAATACTTTCTTTACCGTAAGAAATAGAATTTTCAGATCAAGCCAGAAAGAATGATTATCAACATACCATACATCCAGCTTGAATTTTTCTTCCCAGCTAATGGCATTACGACCATTGATTTGTGCCCAACCGGTAACACCGGGACGCACTTCATGGCGACGCGCCTGTTCCTTGTTATACAGTGGCAGATATTCCATTAATAAAGGGCGGGGGCCTACCAGGCTCATATCGCCCTTGAATACATTCCACAATTCAGGAAGTTCATCCAGACTGGTGGAGCGCAGGAAATTGCCAAAGGGTGTCATGCGTTCGGAGTCGGGAAGGGGGTTGCCATTTTTATCGACTGCATCGCGCATGGTGCGGAACTTGATCATGGTAAAGGGTTTGCCGTTCAGGCCGGGGCGGATCTGCCGGAATAGAACGGGAGAGCCCAGTTTTTTTGATATTTTCCATGCGACGATGGCTATTACTGGTGAAAGTAGAAGGAGGGCGATGGCAGAGGCGATGATGTCGATAAATCGTTTAAGCATGAAATTCAATTGGAGATTGTTTATATAAATAATGGGGTACTATTCCCATTTTTAACGTATTTTCTTACTTGTTCCCATGCTCCAGCGTGGGAACAAGTAAAGCTTAATATATGCAGATGGAAGGATTTTCTCATTGAGCGTACGGGCCTACGTTGAATTCACTTAGTAGATTCCTCTTCATACCATTTATTCAATTCTTCTTTTTCTTTTTCACGATCAGCATGTAAGTAAATGTCAGTTTTAATTCTTTTTGATCCTGTTAGAAATGAATTAAGTCCTGTTTGTATTTTTTCTAAGCTTTTAGCTATTGAATATAAACTTGGTTTTCCAAGCTGATATCTTCCCTTTATTTCACTCATGTCAATAATAATATCATCTGAGTATTTTTTTCCGGTGGAGCTTTCATAATCAATTTTAAAGGATAGTATTGATGCTGATTTCCCTTCAAAATCTTGAGTGGTTTGTGAATATGAAGAATATAAATTTTTTGTTGGACCTAAATATCTTAAGCCTGTTTTGAAAAAATTAGATTTAGTGAGTTCATTTAGTAAATTTTCTGCGGCGTCATTACCAGAAATTATGCTTGATTTAAATTTAAGTTTATAAGCAGGACCCATTCCAATGTTTTGTATATTAAGACGAATTATATGAATTGCAAAATCAAAGCTATCAATAGTTATTTGAATTTTTGGTTCTGTTTGAGCTTCTCGCATTTTTCTGGTTTCTGTTACCAAAATATAAGTAAGCCAAGCATATATAGTCGTTGATAATGTAACAACAGCAGTAAATAAAATAGTTAATGCATCTGAGTAAATTTTTAGGAAATCAAGCATATAATATTTAATCTGTTAGAGTTAATGATTGTCTGGTTTTTTAGATAAATGGGTCTACACTAAACTCGAAATCCAAAATCCCGACCATTGTCAATCAGTGTTCTTATTATCTTTATAGGGTCACTGGAGTTAGCGGGTTCGTGTTTTTTTGCATTAATGAAAACATGTGCGTACTCGTTAAAAGTATTAGTGGAAAATATACCGGGATCGTCACTGCCCATTATGACTGCTGGGCGGTTAATTGCACCTTCTTTCAACCAGCGATATACATGGTGTTCAGCATAGTCTTTATAGTAGCTGATGCGCAGATTGCTAGTAGGTAAAATTTCCAATGCAATTTGCCTATGGCAGATGATTTCGAGTAATTTTTCTTGTAGCTTTCGGTAAATATCGCAAGGTAGAATATTGATTTCTACAGATTGCAGTTTACGTGCACGCTCATATACTTTTGGGTGATGCCAGTCGGCCAGTAAGGCACCTGCCATACCGCCAAGTGCCAACTGATAATTATTTTTTAAAGGATCTCTCCAGCGATTAAGCCAAGCTGTTGTAATTGTCTGGATATTTAAATCGGGTCTGGAAAAAATATTTTCAGCCAATTGGTGAATAATGCTTTCCAGCATGTAGGCATGGCGCCCACATTCTGCATCTCCCGTTTTTAAGAGAAAATGATGTGTAAATATCAATGTGTCAAGCCATTCCCCTTGGCTGATTTGTTGACGGGGAGCCGCTCTTTCCAGCCAAAGTGAAGGTTCAATGCCAATTGCTGTTGCATGACCAATGCGATCACCAGGTTGTAAGTCGAGGTAATGTATGGCTTCAAATATTTGCCGCATGCCACTTAACAAGTGTTTGAAATCTTCCCCTGCATGATAGGTAAAATGCTTGAATCCCTCACTGCGTAGTTCTCGATATAATGGTGCAAAAACATCAACCCCCGCATCCAGTTCGTTACCTGCTGCATCAATACCAACTACTTTTTGCTTGAATTCTTGATTTTTTTGTAAATAATGGCAAAGTATCTTTTTTTGCTTTTGCAAGCGTAGTCTCAATGCATAATCCCTGCATGGATGCAGTAGTTTTGGTTTATCCTTTGCCTTGATAAAGTGGGCGGTTAATGTAAGCGGTATTTGTTTTGGAAATGAACTACGTTTATAACCTGTATTCAGTGCTTTTAGTAACTTGCGTAGTTTGTTTACATCATTTTTTGGTGCAAATCGCACTTCCAGTAAATTGAAGTGATTGCCGTACATTCCCTGTAGCTGTTCAAAACGCTGTTGAAATTTTTCTTCAGTCGCTTCACGTAATTCGTTTTGGGTTATTTTTTCAAATTGTTGAAACCCTTTATCCAGTAGTTGTTGACTTAATAGCCGGTTGAAAAGTGATTGAAGCAGTAAATAAATATGTAAACAGCGTGCTGCTACTTCATTACGGGTTTGTGCCAGATAACGATAAAAAGCAAAAAGCAGTAATGCCTCATTGATAAGCGGGTTACCTGTTGCTGTGTAAGATGAAGCTGGATGATGACTGGAAAACCGGGCAGGCCATTGTCTTAGCTTCTCTTGTAATTGTGCTTTTGAACATGCACCAGCCTTGCCTTGAATCATTTCCAAAAGTGTTTGCCGTAACTCTGCCGCTATGCGTAATAAGCGGTATAAATCACTAAATACAATTTGAGGATTAATTTGCATTAACTGCTGCCGGGCAGCGGTGCAGTTATGAGCTTTTGCGAGATAGCCAAGTATAGCCTTTGGCCGCTTGAGTGCATCTTGCCATACGTAGTCACTTTCTGATGTACCCATTATATGCAAATGATGCTCGCTGGCACCCTCATCAAATATGCTCACTAACTCAGGTATATAGGGAGGTGGTAAACAGCTGTGATGGGAGAACCACTCATTGAAATGGGCTTGTGCCTGATTCTCGTTCATTTTTTTTGAAAAAGCAAAAAAACTGAGAACAGATAATGGCATAACTGAGGTGAGCATCTGTTGCCATCGTTCAAAGTCGGCAGATAACACATGGACACGAGAACCTCGCAACTGTAGTGCTGAGACAAGGTGCTCCAGGGAACTTAATAATAATTGGGCATAAGAATAAGTTTGTGCGTTTTTATCAAGCGATAGCCCAGCATCAACAATACAGGCTTCAATGGCATAATCCGGCTGAAAGGGTTGTTGCTCCCGTAATGCTTGAAAAAGCCGTTGCTGGATTTGTTCGGGTTGAGGCCAGTCACCTTGTAAATATTGGTTAAGCAGGTGCTGGTCGCTGAGCAATAATGCGGCAGCAGTCACTATGATGCGCCTTTAAGGGTTTTAAGTGCGGTAACGGTTGCAGTGTTACTGGTTCGGATAAAATGTTCTGTGACGAAATCGCTTAGTGCTTTATCAGAGTCAATGCTTTTTATCATTGAACGGATAACTGGTTTGACTGTCGTATTTTTCAGAACTTTGTTCTGAATTTCATCATGAGTCCACAGCGAAGGGGTAGCCTTCTCGTTTTCACGGGCAGGTGCTACAAGATTCAGCAGGTCTATTAATTTGGTTTGCTTATCATTATCATCAAGATAAGCCATATTGTTATTTTTGAAATTTTCTGGCCAGTGAGTGTCGTCTAAAAAAGGACGCCATAGTGGGCACATGGCAAGATGATGGTGTAAAGGACTTAGCTCGGTAGATTGTTGCTGACCCTCGAATTTTTTTAGATTGTTTAGGTAAATATCATCCGCAAGCACAGGGTTGTCCAAGATGATTTCTGAATAAACGGAACTATCTTTACCAATGTCTTTTGTTTGTCGTAGCTCTTCAACCAGTACGGCATTAAGAAAACCAACAATTTGGCGGTGTATGATAATACCTAGAAAACGATGTGATGGCTGATAAGATTTATCCTGTTGTTCTAGCGTGTAGTAAAAGCGTTGCCAGATTCGAGACCAAACATGAGGCGGGTAGTCTAGACCTGCAAAATGTAGGCTATCCCATTTACGCAACCATTCTGCCAACTGGGTCACTATATTTTCTTGGTCTGGATTGTTAGAAACAGAATCATTTTCCTGAGACAGGTTATCATCTTCCGGTTGTGCTGATTCATCATCTCCCTCTTCAATAGTTGTTTCTTTTTCCTCTAATAAGGAAAAATCTACAGGTACAGGATAAGTACGAATTTGACCAGCTCTTTTTAGCTCCCCTTTTATTAATTCTTCCAAAGATGCGTTTGCGGTTTCAGCTGACAGACTGAGAAGCTTCTCCAGGAACCCTAGTAAATTGAGTGACGAGGCACGATTATAATTGCGGTTGCCTTGGGCTACCACTACAAATGGCAAGCCAGCGATCTGGGATTGTTCCTGTTGATTATTTTTTTTCAGTACGTCTTGTAGCTCTATCGGACTGATTGCGTAGTGCTGCGAGGATTCTTTGAT
>CAZALZ010000043.1:0-4977 GCA_964486475.1 uncultured Gammaproteobacteria bacterium
GAGGGGCGGGGGGGAGTGGTTGGGGGGGCGTCCTTTTGACCCCCCTCGGGGGGTCTTATGTAATACCCTTTGATGACTGCTGAATCCTGAATAAATCACGCTCTACTGAATACTAAGAAGGGAAACTCTCGAAACCCGCGTATTTCCTGATGGTGAATTACGGGATTTGGTAATTGAATTACCAGTTTCGAATAATTAATTATCAAATTTAATTGATAATTTGATAATTGTATGCCATTATGTGGATACATGTTGATAATTGATTTTAATTGTTTGGTAATTCAGTTATCAAATAAGCAACGGAATTTGAAAATGACAAACGAGCATATAAACGAACGAAAAGCCATTGTTAGCCAGCAAGTCAAGCCAAGGAAGCATGGGGTAAAGGCTTACGTAGATAACCCTTTCTGGAAACCTTACGAGGTCAAGGTAGGCACCAAAAAAGTGACTATATCCGGTGGTTACGTAGCGAACTCTGATAATGGTGAATCTATTCACCACGCAGGTATCCATAGGGTTGAAAAGGTGGACGAGGATAAATTTATTAAGCTCTTTACACAAAATCTCAAAATCTTTTTTGACCTAAGCCCATCAAGCCAGAAGGTTCTTCGTTACATGCTAGAAACCTTACAAAAAACGATTAATGCAGATGGCATTTGGTTGCCATGGTTTGATGTTGAGGAATACAGCACGACTAACAACCTGAAGATCAGTAGAACCAGCTACCATCGAGCATTAAAAGAAATGCTTGAAAAAGGATTTATTGCTGAATCAGAACGGCCAAATTTCTATTGGATAAATCCAAATTTATTCTTTAATGGCGACAGAATGACGTTCATTAGTACATACATAAAAAAGAAACCCGGCATAACCAATCAAAAAAACAATGATCTGTCTCAAAGTGATGATATGCAAAACCGATTAATTGAGGATTGATTTATGAAAAAAATAATTACTGAAATATCAAACATTTGTGGTGTTAGCGAAAGAAGCATGAGAACGCTTTTAGTAGAACTTGGGCTAACCGTTTTTCTTGATAAGGCAAGACGCCTGCAATTTGATGAATCCTTTCAAAAGAAAGAATTATTAACCGAAGATGCAATTCCAGCAAGGCTGATTAAAAAAGCATATGAGGATTTTAAAAATGGCTGAATACAACGGCAAAATCTATCAAACAAAAAGCGGTGAATGGACTTGGGTGATTACTGAAGATGGTGAGGACATTGTGCGGGGGTCTGGTTACGAAACCGAAGCCGAAGCACAGGCAGACATGGAAAGCGAACTTGCCCGCTGGACAAGCAACGATGGACGATAAACAAATATTGTTCGGGCTGGTGGCAACAGCCCAGGAACAACAAAAGGCCGTGCAGGCCGGCATTGATATCCTGAACGAACAGACAGCCGAATTAAAAAAGGCCGTGGCCGATGTCAGGAAATCAGCTGGAGAAGGTGCGGAATACGGTGCCAGGGCAACACTGCGGGATGCTTCGGAAAAAGCCACGGAAGCCTTTAATAATGCGTCTCGTGGGACGGTTGCCCGTCTTGAAATTGTCTCTAATTCCGCAGATTCTGCGGCTCAACGATTACAGCAAGCGGCAAACAGTTTTAAATCTCAATGGGTCTTGTGGCCTGCTCTTAGTCTTGTTGTTTGCCTGCTGGTTTTTATGGTGGCTTCGTGGGCAATTGTCCAGTATCAAAGGCATCAAATCAGCACATTGGCCGAGCAAAAAAATCAGTTAGAAATTGAGCTGGCCAGCATGGAAAAAAAAGCGGGTGAATGGGAAGCGAAAGCGGGGAAAGCCGTGTTATCAAAGTGCGGTGAAAAAGGCCGTTTATGCGTCCGTATTGATACTAAAGCGGGTGGCTTTGTGTCGGGCAACGGCAAATATGAATATGCCATTATTCACGGTTATTAAAGACTCATTCCAAAATCTTCATCCCTGCCCAGTTGCTTGCTCTGCTGGGCTTTTTCTTTTTGAACAGCCTGCCTTGCTTTTTCCCAGTCATTAAGCGGTTTCTGTGGCTTTTCAACTTCCCTTTTCTGATGTTCCTGGGCTAACCGTTTTTCATGCTCAAGACGGGCTTTATGCTCGGCTTCTTGCCGTGCTTTTTCGATGTTTTGGTGTGCCATAAACTGGCTCATAAAATCATCTACACCGGACGCTACAAGCTCCCGCACTTCGGCCTTTTCAGCCTTGGCTTTTTCGATATTGCCGGAAAGGTCAATCAGCCCGACTTCCTGCCTTGCCCGTTCAAGTCGCCCCTCGGCCTGCCTGCGCTCCAGCAAGGCTGTAATATCCTGTTGGCTCAATCGCTGGACACCCTTTACACCTAAGTGCTTTTCTGGCTGACGATCAATGCCCTGATCTTTAAGGCTTAGGTGGGTAACACGTGCTTCATGTCCGTGTTTCTCCAAATGTGCATTTTGAACATTTGCCCATCGTTCACGGGTTTGTAAAAGTTCGGCTTTAAGTTCTGCGGGGCTTTTCCCTCCGCTGGCTTTCACACAACCGCCTTTCTCTGGGTTCTTTTTATTTGCCCGTTTAAAAAACTGGTCGGGGTCACGCTGGATGCCGTCAAGTATTCGTTCTGAATACATGATGTGGGCGTGGGGCTGGTCGCCTTTTTCAAGGGATGCTTTGGGCGTATGAATTGCCCAGGTATAAGCATGTTTGGTGCCTATCTCTTGCTGGATAAAATCCTGTAAAAGCTCAAGCCTTTGTTCAGGATTCAATTCACGGGGAAGGGCAACAACCAGCTCACGGTAAACAGAACCGTTTGCCCGTTCGTACTGGTCGGCTGCCTTCCAAAAATTGGACGGATTATCAACAGCCCAATCCGGCATATTTCCAGAACCTGATGCTTCAAGATCTTCATAGCGACTGGCGCGCTCTTTCGAGTATTTACCCTCGCGGGTAATGTACTCGGAATGAGAACCGCCTTTTCCCTTTGTTCCGATTTTAGCGGAACAATGAAATGTCGCCATGAAGAACCTCGCTTTTGCTTTTTGCTTTTGTCCGAAGGACCGCACTGTTTCTCATTTATGAGAAACGTATAAGTGCGCCCTTCAAATAATTTGAAGGGACATTGTAGCGCACCATGTGGCGGAAGTCAGTGATAAAATTAAAACTTTGATAAACAAAAACGTGAGGGTTAGAAATGATTAAAGATGAATGGTTAAAAGACAAAATTGCATATCTTAAAGGTTTAAAGACAGTCAACCAACAGCAAGAATTGATGTTGTTGCTGGCTGAAAAACCTGTTAGAGATGCTAAGGAAGAAAAAACGCTTAATGCGTTGATTCGTGCCGAGAAAGCAACAGATAGGGCGAACAAGGCAAGGCAGGAAGCAATGAATATGATTCGTGCCGAGAAAAAAGCAGAGCAAGACGCAATTAGGAAAGCAAGAACACATGCCATGATTCAATCGGCTGGTTTATTAGGTCTGGCTGGTTTAATCGACAAGGAAACAGGACAGCCAACGATAGATAAAGCCGAGTTATTGGGAGCTTTACTGGGTCTAGCTAGTGTTCCAGACGATCATCCAAAACGTAAAGAATGGAAGGAAACAGGGAACGCATTGTTAAGCAAGGTTTCTTCTCAAGACTAACGCCCTCCGGTTGTTGCCTTCCGCACGGTCTGCGACCGCACGAAAGGGGGGGTTATGTCTCCGACGGCCTGACTGGGGTCTTTAGGATTACATCCATAGGGCTTAAAAACGATTTAAACGCCCGTGGATAACTTTTTCAAAGTTACCCACCGTCTTATACCAGTTTAAAGAAAAAAACGCGCCAAGGCTCGATTTAGTGCCTTCCTGGGCTTTTTAAGTGTAGATGGGTCAAGCTTTAATGGGGGGGACCCGCTCGCGGGGGGGAAACCGTTCATGCTTGACGCATCGGAACGACCCAACGCTTTAGTCTGGGGAGCAGTACAGGGCAAAGCCCGCCACTGCTTCCCTGACGACAGAGGGCGACTCGCTCCCCTCGCTGGCGAGGGGCGGGGGGGTGTGGTTCGGGGGCCTTTCTATCCCCCCTCTGGGGGGCTAGAGTAATAGCCAATTTGTCCGAATTTTTTGGGGTAATGATAGAACTAAGAAGGCTAAATTTGAAAACTAGCGTTTATGCGGGTTTCAGGGGGGGGGTGCGGAAGCAGGGCTTCCGGGGGTGCGGAAATCTGACGACATTTTTTTCACAAATTAAGAAATACGTTTCCTAATATTGGAAAATTTGGTAATCTTTGATTTCCAATAATATGAAAAGGATTTCCATTAATGATACGCAACACTTCCGCACCTCCGGAAATTGGACAACCACTTTCTAAAGTGAAAGGGGCAGGCTGGGTTCAAACCGAACGTAAAGCTCATGAGGCGTGGTCGCGTCTGTGGATTAAACGGCCTACGGCTGCGGCACTGATGCACCTGCTTGTCGCTCAAATGCAAAATCAAAATGCAGTTGTTGTCTCTCAAAAAACCTTGGCATCCATGCTTGGTGTGACAGACCGAACGATCAGAACGGCTATAAGCCAGCTTGTAGAAGAAAGCTGGATTCAGGTCGTAAGGCTTGGCAAAGGCAAAGAAGCGGCCTATGTGGTCAATGACAGGGTCGCTTGGGGTCAACCTCGTGACCAGCTTCGCCTATCTGTTTTTTCTGCGACAGTAGTCGCCGATGCGGAAGATCAAGACCCAGAAACACTGGCTATTAGTGATCTGCGGAAAATACCCGTCATTTACCCAGGAGAGCGTCAATTACCAACAGGAGACGGTGAAGATCCGCCTAGCCAGCCGTGCTTGCCGGATATGGAGCCTGATTTGCCCTATATCGACAAAGAAACAGGCGAAGTAAACACCGACATGAAAACCCGTTTTGAATTGGAAAAACTAGGGCAGAAACGATTAACTGATTAATTTATTTTTCATGAAAAAAAGAGGATTTTAAAAATGGCTGAATACAACGGCAAAATCTATCAAACAAAAAGCGGT
>CAZALZ010000044.1:0-3424 GCA_964486475.1 uncultured Gammaproteobacteria bacterium
ATTTGATGATGGCACTGAACGGCGTAATAATCGGGGATTTCATTAGTCCCCGGTTCTCCCCAGCCTTTGCCGTGCCGGGCCGTTTTGATTTCCACGATTCTGCCGTCGTCGGTAAATCCGTCCAGTGTTGCCAGCATAAACGGGTAATCCGTTGCAAACATAATCCCGTAACCGTCGCCACCCGGAAGGCGTACCGCGCGGCCCGTTGTATCACTGTACCATTGGCGGATAACGGGTTCCATGCGTTTGCCCCAGTCGGTTTGAGGGCTTCCGGACCATGCCCGGACCTCTTTCCGCTTGTCCTGATACACCTGAAGCGGCGTTTTGAAGGGCGACAATCCCAAAATAGCGGCTATGTCGCTCCCGCCGATCCCTTTGCGTCTTTCTTCTAACCATTGCGCTTGATCCATGATAAAATCTTCCTCCTTTCACTTCCTGATAAAATGTTTTTCTCCGTGGGCGTCTGTGCAAGTCCAGCCGCCGGGAGCCGCTTCCAGGACGCAATCGCCGATTGATCTTGCAATCAGTTCCCCGGCGATTTTGTTCGCGCCTGACTCCGATATAATTAAACGCTTTGCTTTCTGCCCTTGATCGTAGGAATAGAGCAAAGCCATTGACAACGCGCCAATTACGACTAATAGGATATAATTGATTAATGCGTCTTTCATGCGACACTCTCTTCAACGGCCACCGCCTGGTGTTCCTTCGGCGCATGACCGGGCCGGTATTTGATGTGCTTGTCCGGGAGTTCTGCGGCGACAACGAGTTTCAAAATTTCATCTTTGGCCTCAAACGAAAGCTGTTTAAGCTCCTTCCCGATCCGCCGCGCGGTCTGTTCCTGGAACGTGCCCAACGGTTCGGCCTTTCCTTTCCTGTTACTGAAGAAATTTAAAAATCTTCTCATGCGTTTTCCTCCTTTGGGCGTCCAGTGCCGCCCATGTTTATTTTTTAAATCAGCACTCTTCCATCACTGGCTGGGTTGTTATTTGTTCGCGGGTGCGCGAGGGTTCCTCGGGATTATCGCGCCAGACTCAACCCTTGCCGCGAAGCGGTACCCGCGTTCATTATGATTTATTCGCTCTCTTGTAATTTCTGCTGTCCGGATCATGCTTGTCGATGAATCGGCGGACGGTATCTATATTGTCGTCGATTAAGGCCAGTTTTCTTACGCCCAGCGTGAACGTGTGAACTCCCCCGTTCTTGTCCACGTCGGCAAATTCCAAAACCGGCCAACCTTTAAACGTCGTCTCTTTGACTACTTCTGGCATTGTGATTCCCCTTTCCGAGAGGTGTTGCGCCTTGATGTTTATCAGGACGCGGAGAAACACTAATCCAAAACGGATTAATTGTCAAGAAAAAAATAATTCATAATGGATTAAGGAAAAACAAAAAAATATAGATTAATTATTCTGAATGTTTGCGGTGTGTTTCCCAGTTGGAAATATATTGGTTTGTTATGTCTTGAGATTTTATTATTAAAATATTTTCTGCGTTTTTTTCTGCCGCTTTTGTGAAGTTATAACTTCCGGTGATTACCGTTTCTTTGTCTATGATGATTATTTTATTATGTGCGGTAGGGTGTGCGGAGTCAATAAAGACGGGGATTCCAGCGTTTTTGAAAAATGTGTATGAAGAATATTTTTGCGTTCGCTGACTTTTATCAAGAATGATTTGAACCGTCACGCCGCGCTTGTGTGCGTCCAGTAAGGCTTTCGCTATTGGGGCCGACGTGAAGGAATAGACTTGCACAAGAATTTCTTTTTTCGCGCTGTCGATCTGCTGGATAATAGAATCAGCGCAGGTCTGGCCGGGGGTAAAGCAAGGTTCGATTGGCGTAAATGAGAAGAGAAGTAGGGAAAATAATAATATCTCAAGTTTGATTTTTGTTTTCATCTTTTATTTTTACAAGTCCATTAATAACTAAAGGAAATCCGATAATTCCAAATATTACCGCAGCAAATATATCATCGGCAGTATACCATCTAATTGTTGTAGTTCTCGCAGCCAAAGATATAGACAAAAGAGAAAAAGTTATTCCCAGTCCCATAAAAAAATATTCTTTAAAATTTACCCAAAAAGTTTTCATTTTTTCTCCCTATTCTAAAATTTCAATTCTAGATTCCAAATCATTTATTGAAGATTCAAGATCATCAACTCTTACTTTTAATTCATTATATTTTGAATGTTGTAATAATAAAACAAACAAAAGAATAGTAATTATTATGACATATAGGATTATTTTTCTTTTCATTTTATCGAATAATATTTACGTAAATTACCCGGCCTTCTTTCTTAATCCGGTAACTCTGACCGGTCCTTTGTGAGCGCCGGATTTCAACCCTTTCGCTAAGTCGCTTTCGAGACCAAGTTTAAATGAATCAATATTCTGCTCCAAGGACGTTCCCCAGTGGGTTTCTGATTCAATAATCTCTTTAACTTTCTTACAGAATTTTTGCGTTTTATCTGAACATCCAACGGAGCAATTTGCATTCATATAAGCCATTTTCCCGCATAGGAGAAGCCGGACATTCACCCCAACAACATCGGAAATTCTTTGCAAAATATCTTTCCCGATGCCTTTTGTTCCGTTATTCATGCCGTTAAATGTAGTTACGCTTATGTCCGCATGCTCCGATAATTGTTTCCGTAATTGTTTTATGTCCCAACCGCGAATTTTCTCGGCCATGAACAAAATATTTTCCCAAAGTATTTCGTCTATTTCTGGTCTTTTTTTATTCATAATTCAAAAAGCATTAAAAAATTGTTGCAAGATAATTCAAAATGGATTATATGTTTACTCATCATTCTGGAAAGGGCCTCCGCATGATGGGAAAACAGTGCATATAAACCAAGAACCCTTCCAGTATTTTTATAAACTTTTTTGCTAATAAATTCAACCTTTTTTGTGAGGGGCAAAATCATGCACAAATTACAAATTCCGATTGATTTTACAGGGCACAGACATCCGGAAGAAGGCAAAAAGCTGGATCGTATTCCGGTTGCCGCGTCCGAAGAATTAAAATCATTTGTAACCAAAATGGCCTCCATGCAGCGGATATCCACATCAGAGCTTGTCCACCGGTACATCGTGGAAGGATTGAAAGAAGACATTGTGCGCTTATTCATTCCCGAACCTCATTTGGATAAATCGCTCCGCGAAATTTTGGATAAGTTTAAATAATTTTTTTTGCTTTGTCACGTATACCATGAGTGACACTTGATGACATGAAGGTATACCGAAGGAAAATAGGAACTTATGAACAACACCGAACCGAAAGATTACCAGCGTGACGGCCTCTGCACGGCAAATGTTCAGCAGCAGAAAACGTGCGCGAATTACCGGAAACACGAAGGCTGCAATTATGAGATTTGCAAGTTTCAGGGCCTAGGAACGACGTGCGATTTCGAGGGAAAATGAACGCGA
>CAZALZ010000044.1:3524-4831 GCA_964486475.1 uncultured Gammaproteobacteria bacterium
AATGAGGACAAAATAATTAATGCACGAAGTAAAGCTCACATTGCCCGGCATTTTAAGAATTAAGAAAAACTCAAAGCGTATTTTTTCACGCGGGCGCTTCAAAACAGTCCTTCCGTCAGAGGCTTATCTGAAATGGGAAGAACTGGCCCGCTTATTCGTTAAACGCAAATGGCCCTTTCCGAATCCGGTTGTGGTGTCCGTTGAGGTAGATGCTCAAATCTATTTCACCGGCCCACAGCCGGATCTCTCCGGTTGCCTGGAATCAATCGGCGACTGTCTGGAAGGGATTGCGTGGAAAAATGACAGACAAATTATTTCCTGGGACGGGTCGCGCCTGCACCACATCGACCGGAAAAGCGGCGCGATTCCCAGAACGGAAGTTACTATCAGGTTTGAAGAATGAAAAAAGTCAGTAATTATATTTTCCAAAAAAATGGCAGAGAGATAGCCGTTTTTTATCTCAATAAAAAGCAATTAAAAAAGAAAAATCTCCACGTTTATGACTGCATAATGCTTCAATTCGACGCGCAAGAAGGTGGCGACAAAGGCGTTTACATGCGCCCGGATGAAGCCTTGCTTGTAGCGGAATTATTGACTGCTGCGGTTCGCAAGTCGGTCAAGGCCTATGACATGGGAGTGGAAAGAAATAAGAAAACTAAAGGGAAGGGGAGTAGAAAAAATATGAAGTGTCCAGTTTGTGGCGGAAATGTTTTGGGTGACGGAAAATGTCTGCAATGCGGGCGGCCGGCAAAGAAGGAATTTGTTTATAAAAAAGTAAGCAATGATTCAAGAAAAAAATTACAGGGCGGAAAATTCCCGCAATAGGTGAATAAATGGCTAATCCTCCCGCATTTCAATTATACGCAGCAGATTTTTATATGGACACCGTATCGTGGCCTATTGAAGCCGTGGGCATTTATACGCGGCTTTTGTTCTATCAGTGGGTCAATGGATCAATCCCAAACGACGAAAAAGAGCTGGCAAGGATCGCCGGTTGCGGTGTTGCAAAATTGAAAAAAAATTTCAATTTTTGGTCAACAAAATTTACCAAAAAAGATGACAATAATTTAATAAATGAACGCCTCGAAAAGACAAGAAACAAACAGCTTGAATATAAAGAAAAGCAAGCAATATCAGGGCGTAACGGCGGATTAAAGAAACAGGAAAACCGCCTCAAAGAGCCTAGCGAGCCTACAAGCAAGCCTAATAGCGACCCCTATAGCGAAAACCTAGCTCTTCATTCTTCATCTTCTACTCTAAAGAATAATATTAATAAAAAAAGCCTTAATAATAATATTAATATTAGC
>CAZALZ010000045.1:0-4815 GCA_964486475.1 uncultured Gammaproteobacteria bacterium
GCAGGAAGAGTCGTACTTATAGACCATGCTGCAGAAGATACTTTTGAGCTGGCTAACGATGCCGAACTTGTAGTTACCGTGGGAGATGACACCACAATAATAGCAGGCGATATTCTCTTCAGGCTTGGAATCCCCATTTTAGGGATCACGGACGGAGATTGCGACAGGCTTGCTTGCCAAACGGCCATTTTTCCAGGTTCTATTGTGCTCAGGCTGGCAGCAGGAAATGACGATATTCTGGGTAAAAAACTGAAGCAGGAACTGCTGGGTGGAGAAAATTCTGCGGTTTTAGAGGATGTGTATGCTTTTAAAGAAGATGTGCTGAAACTTGCAGAGTCCTTGATTGAAGCTGTTTTTGAGTATTGAGAAATCCTAATAGTCTTTTTCTACCTATCCTTATCGTTTATGATATTTACAGCTTTCATTAAATTCAAGAGTTTCATCTTAAGCAGGCCGGACGAAATTCAGTTCTAAAACTCATTAATCAATTACTCTTAGAAGTTATATTTCCAATACTCAAAATTTACTTTTCTAAAATTTGAAAATATTAAATCAGTTTTATAAAAGTTAGATAAAATTGACAATGTATTTATGAGTCTTACACAAACAAAATCTGTATAAATAGGTTTAGTTCGTGTGGTGAGATCTAAAAATGGATACCGAAATTAAATCCATTGGAGTCCAAGAGTTTGTTCGTAGGTTTAAAAGATTAATCGAAGATAACGACGCCAAATTTTGTTTCTTTTTAGGTGCTGGATGTTCTTTTTCCTCAGGTATTCCAACTGCAGGAACCCTTGTAAATGATGTATGGCTTCCGAAACTTAAGGAACTGGAAATAGGAGATCAGGAAAACTTTAATGAATGGTTGAAAAGAAGATTTCCAGAATATAAAAAAGAAAATGCAGCCCAATTTTATGGGGAAGTAATAGAAAACCTTTTTCTGACTCCAAAAGAAAGGCAAAGTGAAATAGAAAGACTGGTTGCAAAAAAAGATCCAGGCTTCGGATATGCCATTTTAGCCCAGCTAATGGGAGAAAAATGTGGAGAACACTGCAACATCATCCTCACCACCAACTTTGATGACATGGTTGCAGACGCTCTCTATCTCTATACAAACAAAAAACCTATTGTTATCTTCCATGAATCCCTGGCTGGTTTTGTTAAAATAAGCGATACGCGTCCTCTAGTAATAAAATTGCATGGAGATTCAAAACTTTCTCCCCACAATACAAAGGCAGAAACCAAGGAACTAGACGAGAAAGTCAAAAAAGTTATTAAAAACCTACTTTCTGAAACTGGCCTAATATTTATTGGATATGGAGGCAGCGACAAAAGTATAATTAATATCCTTAAGGAAGTACCCAATGATGAAGGCTCTTTCCAATGGGGAATTTACTGGATAGGACAAAGCATGCCAAACAACGAAATGGGAGAGTTCCTGAAAAACAGAAATGCTGTATGGGTAAATCATAGGGATTTCGATGAACTGATGCTTCTCATAAAAGAAGAATTTGGACTTAAACCTCCATCAAACGAGAGATTCGAAAAATTATTTAAAGTTTATTTTGATACATTCCAAAAACTTAATACCAAAATTAATTCAAAACCGGATTCAGGGGAGAAGAAAATTCTTGAAAAAGCCGTTGAGAGAACGTCAAAAGAATTCAAATCCTGGCGGTCAGTGAAATTAGAAGCATCAAAATATCAAAACGCAGATCCTGAAAAGACCAAGCATATTTACCAAAAAGGTATAAGTCAATTTCCGGATAGTCATCAACTTCTTTGTGAATATGCAATTTTCCTGACGGGTGTTTGCAAGGACTACGATGAAGCAGAAGAGATATTTAAGAAGGCTCTGAAAATTAAGCCAGAAGATGCTACTAATCTTGGAAACTATGCGGTCTTCTTGGATTATGTCCGTAAGGAATACGGAAAAGCGGAAGAGTTATACAGGAAGGCTTTGGAAATTGAGCAAGAGAATGCTGTTAATCTACGAAACTATGCAATCTTCCTAATGAACGTGCGTAAAGATTACAATAAAGCAGAAAAGTTATTCAGGAAAGCTCTGGAAATTGAACCTGAAGATGCTTTTTTCCTTGTCAACTATGCAATATTCTTAACAGACGTGCGTAGAGATTATGATAAAGCAGAAGAGTTATTCAGGAAAGCTCTGGATATTGAGCCAAAGAGTGCAAAGAGTATTATTAATTATGCAATATTCCTAAAGAAGACACGTAAAGACTATGATAAAGCAGAAGAGTTATTCAGAAGAGCTCTGGATGTTGAGCCAAAGAGTACAAAGAGTATTATTAGTTATGCAATATTCCTAAAGACTATACGTAAAGACTATGATAAAGCAGAAAAGTTGTATAGGAAAGCTTTGAAAGTTGAACCTGAAAATGCTGATATCCTTGCCAACTATGCATTATTCCTAAAGGATGCGCATAAAGATTACGATAAGGCAGAAGAGTTATTTAGGAAAACTCTGAAAATTGAGCCAGAAAATGCTAACAACCTTGGAAACTATGCCGGATTTCTGCTAGGAAGAGGAAACAAAGAAAGTGGCTTTAACCTGTTAAAAAAGGCAATACCATTAGCTAAGGAACAGAGTTTATTGCTAGAATGCTGGCTTTATTGTTATGCCCATACAAGAGATGAGAAATCTAGGAACCAGAGCCTCTGCAAAATAAAAGATTTGATCAAATCTGGAGTCAGATCTCCAGGCTGGAATCTTGAAGAAAATGTGAAAACCGCCGTAAAAAGTGGTCATCCTGAACCGGAGTTTTTAGAAAAGCTCTCAAGAGTTATCTCTGATGAAATAGAAGAAAAAGAACTTGACAATTTTGACGTCTGGTTACAGAATTCCTGAACTGGATCTGTAACTTTAAAACATTCTTATTTTTTACAATTCTTCTAAGGTTAATCAGTAATAGCGTGCTTTCTTCCGGAGTGAATTTTTTCTTTTCTTTATGATAAGCTTTTGAGATCTTTGTAAGTCGGCGGTCAGTAATCGTTATAATTCTATACGGTTAAACGCAATTTTGCCAATAAATTAATATCCCTATTTTCCGATCAGTCAAAAAAGCTTAATATATTTTAAGTTTAATTAAAAAGTTGACTGAAAAATGAGGATTTGATTTGAGATGTCAAGTCAAAACTTCAGGATGCTGCCAATGCCTTGAATTATAGCAGTCTTTCTATTAGCCTAACAGAGGAATATCCTACCTTTTTTTGCACATTCACCGCCCTCTTTCATGGGGTTGATTTGCAGGGATGAAACAGACAGAAATTAAATTGTTAGACAGCCTGTAAAGATCTAATATTTGTTGCTTCCCGCCCCACACTCTAAAAATAAGTATAAAATAATAAAATATTATTACAAAGTATCTTATACTATAACACTATTTTAATGCTGAAACTCAGATCACCACCAATACTATCCTGTTATTTATGGTAACAGGATCGTGTGGACAGGTTTTCGTGATGGCTGTATTGTATCTACGGACAAGTCAACCTAAAACAGACATGATGAATTATTTCTACATAAATCTTTAAGTTTTATTAATTGTAAGCAGGCGGGTAAAATGTCAGATAACATATTTACTTACATTATCAGGATTATTTGGCTAGTTGCCTTTATAAATTTTTTTTTGTTAATTCCCCTTCCTTTTATAGCGGAATATATCTCGGGCGATAATATTTTAAATGAGTCCATTGGGCCATCAAAAGATCTTGAAGCCAATATACTGCTAACTGAATATGAAAAGGTAACCGTTGTATTCAAAACAGAAGAACAGGCTTTAAATTCAGAATCGCTGAATATCTCCTTAGTTGACCCGCAAAAAAAAGAGCTTCTCTGGAAAAAAAGCTTTGCTCCTATTTCATCTGATGAGACTGGGACACAAAAGGAAGCTATGGTACAACAAACCGTCGATTTCTTTTCATTTACACCGAAAGAGTCAGGAATATATCATATCAAAATAAGTAACGCTGATTTTCAAACAGATGTTAAAATAGTCTCAGGAATGATAACTCCATCCGAACAACCTTCCTACCTACCCTTACTATTAATATCTCTTATAGTCATGTTTGCTGGCTTTTTATTCAAGAGTATCAGAATGGGCTTTAGAAGATTTTCATTTAGTGGAGCAATCAATTTTATTATAGCTCTATCTCTAAGTCTGATTACAATCTATAAAATAATTGGTTTATAATTAGCTTGACCACGCCACATTACAAGGTAAAGCTTCATCATTAGACTTCATAACCAAATAGTTGTTTGTGTTAGAATAGAAGTTGTAGGGTAGGGGTCTTATTTGAATATAAAGGCAAAACTTCAGGATGCTGTTAATGCCCTTAATTATAGCAGTCTTTCCGCATCGAATAAAAAGAAGAAGAAACCTGTGCAATTCTGAGTCTTCCTTGTAGAAATGTGAAGAAAAATATTTGACAAAATTACAAAATTTGTAAACTGAGCATTGTATGAGAATCCGATTTTACTATTTTTCAGATTTGTACTGGTACTATAAACCTTATAAAGAATTCAGTCCCAGATTCTCTTTTTAACTCAACTTCTCCTCCTAACTGATCTACCAGGTTTTCCACTAACTGCAATCCAAGAGAATTGGAGTTTTCTAAACTAAAGTCTTCAGGAATACCAATTCCGTTCATCCACATGCCGAACTGGAGATAACAATAATAGTGCTTGAGGGAGAATTTACTAACAAAAACATGTGAAATAAAGGAAAAGAAAAAGGAGAAGGTAAACAGAGAAGAGAAAACAGGGGAGAGAAAACAGGGGAGAGAAAACAGGGG
>CAZALZ010000046.1:0-4545 GCA_964486475.1 uncultured Gammaproteobacteria bacterium
TGGCAAGGGGTTTTTCGTTTTCTATCATTTTTGAATCCTCCTGAAAATGTAATGGTTGCCTTGGGTAATTATGGGTTATACTATAAGCATAACCGCTGTCCGGAACTGTCATACATTTCTCGATAAATTATTTCAAAATATTTAAGGGGTTTTTTAAATGTCAGGGGAAAAGTGGCAAGGCAAACTGTTTATTATTAACGATAAGCAGGAGTTTATGAGTTGGAAAAGTCCAGACAATATCGGTTCTAAAATCATGACCTTTGGCAGCCTTTTTACAGCGTTTTTTAAAAAAGACTTAAGTAAGGCTGAACAGGTCAAGGAGCTTTTGGAGGAATGGGGGAATCCCCCGGTATATGATTCGGAAGGGCAAATTGTGACTGATAGTAAAATTACTGCAACACTGCAGAAAGAGAAAGAATACCTCCAGTCTTATATTGAAAACATTTATCCGAGGCATGATAAGCAGATGGGATATTCCAATACGAATAATGATATTAACAATGTTAAAGGATTAGATCTTATAAATTTCCTTAAGGATACTATTCCTTTAAGAGCTAATAAAATTATTTTGGCCTTATGGAACGAGCAGGATGAGGAAGAGGTCATAAAATCGTGTGAATATAAAAAATTAATTGATACTGTAAAAAAAATTAGCAAAGATATCTTATATAAACAGAATATTTTACAAAATAATATTAGCTCTTTGTGGGTACCAGATATTATTGAAGAAAAAGCTTTAATTGAGCAGCAAATTGATAACTTATATAAGTTATATAAAGAAAGAGCTGATATTCAATACAAACTATTTAACTTTTTAATACCGCCCGTTTTTAAATTTTTAACTCCAGATATTTTTACACTTATTTGGGCCGAGTTATTTTTTGCCAGAGAGCAAAATGCTGAAATTTCAAAATGTCAGGTATGCGGCAATTATTTTGTAAATTCTATCAGAAGGGACCGGATGACTTGTTTCTCATGTAATTATCCATCCAAGCAGCCTATCGCTTCAAGAGATCCAGAAGAACAAAAGAACATTCGTTTGCGGAATACAATACACAGGCAGTATAACCGGGGAAGTATATCTATAGAAGAAGCCAATCAGAAGTTATCTGGATTGGGCCTGAGAAAAATAAAGCCAAGAGAAAGTCAAAAATGTTAACATTTATTATCGTGTCTGTCTAATAGTAAAATTACCATCCCTAATTAGACTTGAGTCCTGAAAAAATAACAGTGCAAAGAAAATCCCCTTGGATAAATACTATAGTAGGTTTCCTTATGAAAATGTAGCTAGTGGGAATAAGCTATTAAATTTGAATTATTTAACTTGTCTGAAGGCTTTTTTGTTAAATAATAGAATAGATAGGTACTACATTTTCTTGATTTAATACTGGAGGTTCGTTTATGCCTATAGTTTTGTCCCAACGGATTGATAAACATTCTGACTATGATGATGTACCTTTTTATATCTATCATTTCCCTAAACGCTATCGTAATCAATTAAATTTGGGGGATGTATTTATCTATTACCAAGGAGACCGCTGGAAAAAAGAAAATAGATATTACTTTGGTGTAGGCATAATTGGTGCTATCAATGTTTCCAGTGACCAAGAGAATTACTATGCTCATATCCTTGAAGGAACGGCATTCTCCAACAAAGTACCCATCTATAATCCAACCGGTGGATTTTATGAATCAATCGCATATAATTCAGTTAGAAATAGGGAGAAACCGCCTTGGCAGAGTTCGGTACGTCCAATTTCAGATTCTGCTTTTGAAGCAATAATTAAGGCCTCTGGAGTTGATTCCAGCGATATTGTAAACAGTTCTTTTATCGAAAAAGAAAACGACCCTATCAAAGTGATTGAATTACTTAATGATAAATATAAAGATTTTACCCCCCATAAAAAGGAGACATTTATAAAAAACCATATTGATAGGGGGGAATCAGTTACAAATTCATTGAAAAAGATACTTGGCCCAAAATGTCAGATATGTGATGTTGAAGGATTCGAAAAATACAATGGAGGACGGTATATTGAAGCACATCATATTTCCCAACTTGCAAAGGCCGTTCCTGATTCCTTGTGTTCCGAGAATGTAATTTTGCTATGTCCGAATTGTCACAGAGAAATACACTATGGTAAAGAAGTTCTAATTTCAGATAAGGGTGAATATATTTTCTTGCAACTCAGCGGTTTAAAAAAAAATCTCATACACAAAAATACTGTTAATTATCTTCGGAGCTTGCTCTAATTAAGATTAAGTAAAAATTACTGTTGAATTAATAAATGAAAAATGATGGCTAGGGAAGGCATTGTATGGAAATAGTTTTTCTTGGAGTAGATATTGCTGGAGCTTCTAATACGTGGGTTTGTGGCATTACTCCAGATGGTAATGGGTTAAAAATAGTTTTTACACCAGCAAAACTTTCCTTGGTTGAAATTGTTCATTATGCTGAACATAATAATGTGATAGCTGTTGCTATCGATGCCCAGCTCACCAGTTCAATATCTGAAGAAAATGGGTTTCGGAGTTCGGACTTAGAACTTCGGGATTTACTTCCTTCAGCAAATAAGGTCTGGGTTGCTTCACAGAACTCAATGATGGCTGTGCCTATAAGGGGTAGACAGTTAGCTGAAGCGCTATCACCAATTGTAGGGACAATTATTGAAACCCATCCACGGTCTTGTCTTTTCTTTTCTAATAATGATATCCCTGAAGCTGTGCAAAACTATAAAAGGGATAATGGCGAAAACCATCGGGAAACCCTTTTGCAACGTTGGGTTCAGCGCTTTGATATTAAGGGTAACCTACATATAATTTCTGATGGAGCATTGGATTCACTTGTCTGTGCTACTATCGCTTACCTTTTCCACAGAAAAACATATGAACTGCAAAAGCTAAATCACAATTCAGCTTATAAAACAGGTTGGGGACCATTTTATGTTTTAAAGTAGAAAGAAATCTTTTCACCTTCCGTTTGGATTATTCAAAAAAAAACAAATGTGCGATTATTTGTTCGGTAATACCCTGTTTCTGAAGGCAGTAGAGATCCCGAAAAATTATTTTATAACATGGACATTGGTTAAAGCAGATTATAGTGTTATCAGAAATAACTTGACGGAATATTATAGAGGAGAATCTCCAATGATGCAGAAAAATAATAGATAAGCCCTTGTTATTATAAGAGCTATTCAGGAATTTTGTTAGTATTTAAGGAACAGACAATGATAAAAATAATTTTAAGGGCAATATTATTAGCATTGATACCCGGGCTACTGGTTTATTTGGGTCGTGCAGATAATATTCTTGATTACTTGAAAAAACATAAATACTTAGGTGAAAATTTTAATATTGATTTGCTTAAGTACATCCTGTTAGTTTGTGGTGTTACATTTACATCATTAATATATGTTGTAATGGAATCACGTGCAAGATACAAATATAACATAGCCCAATCACAAAAAACAGCTTTGATTTATATGTTAAAGCAAGGTTTATTAACATCCCTTGAAAATTTAACAGGTGATACATACATTCGGGATTCAGTAAACATCAGGATATGGGTTGAAGATAGAAAATATTACACCGGGATTGTTGACTGTATAAAAAAGAAAATGGGAAAACCGATTAAAAAAGTATTTACTATTAGAAATGTTGATGGTTTTACGAATAGTTCAGTTAATAATATGGATTTAAAAATGGAAGTCGAACCAATATCTCAGGGGGTTTTAGGAAGATCTTATCATGAAAAAGGGATTGTATATGATGAAGATGTTACCGAATCAGAAACAGATTATAAATTGACTCCCTCACAAGAGGTTAAGACTATCGGCACCAGATTTGTTCTCTGTTCACCAATTATCGGTAATAAAGATAGAATTTTACACATTATTTCTTTCGATAGTGCACATAAGATTACAATACCACAGGAGAATGAATCAAAAGTTGCAGCTTTAATAACCGTTTTTGGTCAAGATCTTTACCAGCATGTGCCTGATATATTTAAATAAAGGAGAGTATAGTAATGGCCAAGGTTTTAACTAAAAACATGTCTAAAAAATCAAATGCCAAAGACCGAAAAGATTTTTATATTTTAATAGGTATGTCTAAAATTAAAGGTATAGATACTTCCGGTTATAAAATTATAAACTCGGGCAAAAGAAAAATTTGTGGCTCTCTTGATGTAGTTAGAAAAAAGGACGGCACGCCACTAAATTGTATAATAATAAACCAAGAAACAGAAAAGGTTAAACATGAAACCCCAAATAAACAGACCAATAATTGAGTATAGGTGTATAATATACAACAAGATCCGGTCATGTACCGGGTTTTAATTTGCCCCTAAGGCAATAATAAGAGCTCTATTTATCACATTTTTATCACGAACTCTTTGGTATAAACAGGTACCTTATGGACACAAATATGCAAAAACTTATGTATCAAGGCCTCTCGGGTACCTAAAATAACTTAAAATATCTATCCTTCAAACTCAAAATCCGCCGGGCTAACTACCCGTGGGGGTTCGACTCCCCCCTTCGGCAC
>CAZALZ010000047.1:0-1865 GCA_964486475.1 uncultured Gammaproteobacteria bacterium
CCCGTTGCTTGCAGGCTGTCCGACAATTATTGGTAGTAATAAAAAAGTGATAAAAGAAAGCAAATAAAACCTTTAAATCAAAAAAGAAGGAATTCTTTTATTACCGAAGGTAATTGTCGGACAGCCTCCTTGCAGCGGGGTGCGCCAGCGCAACTTTGATTAGGACTGCAAGTCTGCGCCATTCTTGATGATTCATCAAGAATGATAATTGCAGGGGAGAATACATTCATTGTAACACGGAAAACACCATTAAAGTGATCGATGAACTTGTCAGAGATTACTGGGATATATGCCCTTTAAGGGAGTTGATCATGGATCATGGAAGTGAATTCGGAGCACATAGAACTAACGAAGATGGTTTATGGGACAGTGAATTTAAAAGACGAATTGGAGAACTTGGAATTTAATCAATATTTGCAAGGGTCAGACATCCTCAGACAAACGGAAAACTAGAGAAATGGTTTGATACATATCAGAGGTTTAGGGGAGAGTTTGAATAGTTCGAAGAATTCGTTCAGTGGTACAACAAGAGGCCTCATGGAGCTTTGAAACTTGAACAATTAGAATCACCAAAAGATGCATTCTGGAATAGGTTACCAATTGAGGCAAAATTCAGAATCTGAATAAGACTATTTGGGTTGTGAAAAATATGGACAAAAACAAAAAAGTTTCAAAGCGAAATTACTTCAGGATAAATCATACATTTACGACATACATTATTGACTTTTCTGATAAGCTCTTAGTTTAACTATGCAAGTTCAAAGATAATTGTATTTTACTTCAGACAGCTGGTTCGAAAGGAAAATTAAATCTATTTTGAATTTTGGAATAGATATTTGAATTCTTTAAAGTCCTGTTAAAAACCTTATAATATTCTCTACCTATGTTTTCCCATATCATTTTTCTGCCAAAATCATATGCCCTTTTGCGCATATTATCACACTCTTTTGGATTTTCAATTAAATACAATAAAGATTTTTTAAAGCCATCTATATCTCCGAAATCTACAAGCAACCCGCGATTGTCGAACAGCATCTCCTGGGCGTACCAGTAAGGAGTGGAAACTATCGCTTTTCCCATGCCAATTGCATAGGTTAGAGCACCACTTACTATCTGCTCTCTGGAAAGATAAGGAGATACGTAAATATCACTGGCCAGAATATAATTGCAGAGTTCCTCTTTCTCTACAAATTTGTCATGGAATACTACATTTTTCTCAAGCCCAAGTTCTGAGACTTTATTTTTTAGATATTGCCGGTATGATTCCCCAAATTTCTTCTTAATCACAGGATGCGTGGCACCCAGTATAAGGTATACAAGGCCAGGATACTGGTCTACAACGTCAGGAAGAGCCTCTAGCATACTTTCGATACCTTTATTCTGACTCAGCAAGCCGAATGTGAAAACAAGTGGAGCTCCCTTCAAATTCAATATTTTCTTATACTTCTCGCAGTTGTTAAACGGGTAGTCAGGTACTCCATGAAAGATTAGTTCTATCTTGTCCTCAGGAGCTTTATAAACGTCTTTTAGCATTTTGACTGCAGTTTGGCTCATAACAATGAGTTTTTTGGAATACCTGATGAGCTTTTCTGTAGATATCCGGTAATCAGGTTCAGGTTCCCTAATTACGGTATGCATTGTGCTTATTACAGGCTTGTTGATTCCAGAAAGAAGTGCAAAAATGTAGTCTCCAGCATTTCCCCAGAAAAGCCCAAATTCGTGCTGAAGACATACGATATCAACATCAGATTGGTTTATATAATCCGCAGCCCGATAATAGTCCTCGATCCTGTCTCTCTGTATTTGAAAAACGACTTCTTCAGGATAATCATAGGTCTCAGATGGATCGTTCAAAGCAATTACTT
>CAZALZ010000047.1:1875-4370 GCA_964486475.1 uncultured Gammaproteobacteria bacterium
CATCGTTATATTCTCCAGAAACTGAATTTAAAAGATCGGATGTGAACGTGGCAATCCCACATTCTTTTGGAACGTAAGTTCCTATAAACAATACTTTCAATTGTTTACTCAATTAATACCCCCAAAGCACTTATATACGAAATAAATTAGGCAATGACTAATTTGATTGAAGTTAAATCAACCACCTTGCTTATAAAAATTATTTAATATGTTCTTAAATACTGCCTATATTATTTCGTCATATAGCCTAAATTTACAGCGTTGATCATCGGTTAAGGAATTTTCTTGCCTGAAAGCTATTGATTTGCACTCTAGAAGCTTGTCTTAAATTTTGGCCTATTTACATGAAATCGATACCAATTTCCAGTTCGAACTTATTAAAAATTTAATGAACGTTGAAGAA
Source organism: uncultured Gammaproteobacteria bacterium (assembly GCA_964486475.1). Taxonomy (GTDB): domain Bacteria; phylum Patescibacteriota; class Patescibacteriia; order Patescibacteriales; family WJLG01; genus JBAZHE01. The sequence goes on from CAZALZ010000047.1 coordinate 2,279, forward strand.
ATTGACACAATTTATCATGATTCCTCACTTAACCGAAGACGCATGAAATTTATAGTAATTTCTTTCCCCACTAAGAAAATACTGTATTAATTAGTAGAATCTATTAAATTAAGGATATTAGGAAAATCGAGATAACAGCGAGTATAACAAAGATTATGATGAGCCACTTTGCAATCTCCATAGAGAAACCGGCAATTCCCCTTGCTCCCAGTATATACGCAATCAATGCGAATACGCAATCAATGCTATACTAAAAGAGCTACTGCAAGTCCTATCAAATCAGCTATATTTCGCCCCCACATATTCAACCCACATATTCAAATTTGATAGAGCCGAAAGTTAACTCTTTGAGAATTTCCTCTCAGCTCTATCTATGTACGGTGACATTAATTCAGTGGAACTTATAAAATTTATTTAGTCCCCTTTAAATTCCTTGGCGACATCTGCAGCGTTGGAATACTCTTTGTCTGGAAGATCATTAATGACTTCCATAACTTCATCACTGGCATCATTATCTTTAGCACGCTTAACAAGATCTTTCTTACTTGCAGGAAAATCGATACCCTTTAAAGCTTTCTCAACATAAGCCGGACTTGCTTTCATAAATTTCCCCCATATGTATATTTTTTAACATATTTATTTTTCATATCCTTACTGAAATACACAGTTTTTGTGGCTTTCTACCAGAAGATTCATGAATAGTTTTCATGACTAACTTCTAGCAATACCACAAGGCGTTCAATCAAAGATTTTAATAATCCACTTCAGGCATACACCTTGAAGATCCAGAGTATTATTCGCTACCTGCCTTTCTTCAGCAAATCTAATAAGGTTTTCCTTGCTGTATAATCGATGTCCATGCTGGTTGTAAATTCTTTAACTTCTCATGGACTTCTTCAAAAGACTTAAGCATCTATCATTTTCCCCCTGATTGCCCGCCTCGATTAGACACTATGTCTGTAATTATATATAAATAATTCAACCAAAAGATCTATAATAGGACATTTGTCAGTTCTTGGAGTTCGTATTCTTTGTTGCTACCGAAAACCTCTCAAGTAACTACATAACTTTTATTGGAAATTATCACAAAACGCATTTTATTTTCACATCAACAGGAGTTTCAGAATCATTTTCATGTCAGAAAGTTCACCTCCATTGTTCCAAATTTAATATTAGAAAATATAATAAGGAGTATCGGGATGAGCTCTTAATATATCTCACTTAATTTCCATACTATTTATTTAATTCACAAGTTCATTGAGGGTAGATGGGCTTGAAATTTTTAACGTCAACCAATCTTTTATTTTAATCTAATTTTTGATATAATTTATTTAATATAATTTATGCTATTACTATGTGTTGGAGTTGGGAAATAGAACTGGGTTATTATAAAATAAAAAACCTCCTAGAAGTTGCTGATCCTTCTCTTTGAATACATGTTTGGGGGAGCATGATATTTTCGAAGAGACTGTATTGGGGGATGCAGTAAAGGGATTAAGCGCCTCTGGCTTCTTCTTGTCCTTATTTTTTACTATACTTCTCTAAATGTTTTCAATTCTGGTTTAAACCTTCTTTTGATTAAACCTGCTTTTGCTAATGCTATTGTGAAAAAATTAAATCATTGGATAGGTTATAAATAACGAAACAAGTCTCTGTAATGTTTTTAGGGGCTGAACAAATTGTATACATTCGTTATTCGCTGAAAAAGACTTTCTATCCAATACTTTATAGAATTTGATCCCGATATGCTTATATAACACCAAAAAAATAATAATCATTTAAAGAGGGTTTTTGAAATTGTGCCCTAAAAAATTCAAGCTGTAAAAAGAGGACTCTATAAATATGTAGTAAATAGGGAGTTGGAACTATGGCAGATAGAAATAATCCAGATTTTTTGTCATCAAGCACGCTAAAAGGGGATAAGGTCATCAACGCAGCCGGAGAGGACCTTGGAAAGATTGAAGAATTAATGATAGACTTACGCGATGGAAGGCTAGCATTTGCAGTGCTTTCTTTCGGCGGATTCCTGGGTATGGGTGACAAATTGTTTGCTATTCCATGGCAAGCTCTTAGATTGAAACTTCACGAACAT
>CAZALZ010000048.1:0-4261 GCA_964486475.1 uncultured Gammaproteobacteria bacterium
AAACTACGAGTCTTGGTGGGTAGGTTTGCCAAGATAGTCGGGCTGCAAATTATGATACCTAATTTATAATTTGTTGTTTCAGAGGTCGCTTATGAAAAAAATATCTTTAGCAGGTCTGTTGTTCCTGTTTTCTATTTCAAATGCAAATGCAGCATTATTGAATGTTGGATTCGAAACGGGAGATTTTTCTGATTGGACTTTAACAGGAACAGGATCTGTCGTCAGTCACGCTGATAATCCTGATCATCCAGAAGGTCAGTATTACGGCTCAATTACAGGCAATAGCTCCTTAACGCAATCCACAGATTTCTTTGGTGGAGAAACTATTGAATTTATGTGGAGATTTATAGCGAATGATTATTTGCCATACAATGATTTCGCGTTTTTCGTGGGCGATCAACATTTTAGATTATCTGATGTCGCCACAGTTGGCGATTTTGGTGACAGCGGATGGCAAAAATTTTCATATACAGTTGCCGAAACTTATTTCGGTCCTATAATGTTCGGCATAGCTAATGTTGGCGACGCTGGATTGTCTTCCGAATTACAACTTGATGCTGTTTCTGCGGTGCCTGTGCCAGCTGCTATTTGGTTGTTCGGTTCTGCAATCATGGGTTTAGTCGGCTTTTCACGTCGCAAAAGCTAATTCAGCACAATCTGTTGCATAAGGAAATTAATTTTTCCATTATACTAAAAGGGGCTCAGTGCCCCTTTTTTTAATCTCACAGAATAGTAGTAAAAAATTATGTTATTTTTTATGAGAATTTTTTTGTTGTTGGCAGTCTCCATTTTTTTTCAGACTGCGCATGCGGACGCTAACCAATATACGGTTAATTCCGGTGACATCCTTGATATCTCGGTCTGGAATGAAGAAGCCTTGCAAAAGGAAGTGCGTGTTTTACCGGATGGCAGCATAAGTTTTCCGCTAGCGGGAAGTATTTCAGTCGCCGGCAAATCGATAAGCCAGATACAGGCTATTTTGAAAGAGAGGCTCGCAGAGCTTATTGCCGATCCGGTAGTCAATATCTCGGTCAAGTCAGCTGAAGGCAATTCCATCTATGTCATCGGCCAAGTGAAAAAACCGGGCCAATTCGTTATGTATCAGCCGATGGACGTCATGCAGATGTTGAGTCTTGCCGGCGGCCTGACAGCGTTTGCGAAGGCTAACGATATTGTCATTTTGCGCCGTAATGGCGACAAATCCGAATCGATCGCATTTAAATACGGCGAAGTAGAAGATGGCGACAAATTGGAAAACAACCACTTGCTGCGGAGTGGCGATGTAATTGTAGTGCCCTGATCGCGCTCTGTTTAAGAATATATTGAGCACATGGAAATCATATCTCAACAAGGGGAAAGAAAATGTTGCGCTCATCGCAAAAGGTTTGCATTGATTGTTGGCGCGAGCGTTTTCTGTTCCAGTCTTGATGCCGCAGAATGGACAGTTGATGGCATTGTCAATCAGTCGTTATCTTATAACGACAATGTCCGGATGTTACCCGAAAATCCGGAAGGGTCCCTCGTTTATTATTTAACGCCTACATTGAATTTTGCCCGTAAGACGGAAGTGTGGGATGTGCAAGGTAGAGCCAGTTATGGCGTCCAGCACTATACTGACATAGAAGAGCTCGATCAGAATCCGCAGGACTATGGCTTAAGCACCGAGTACAGGACCGAGCGCAGCCGTACGGGGTTAAGTGCGAGTTATTCTGTCATGCCCAGCCAGAACTTTGCAGAGCAGGACACTGGTAACTTTGCAACCAATGCAAGACGCAACAGCCTGACAGTCACGCCGACTTATTCTTACAGATTCACGGAACTGGACAGCCTGATCAGTTCAGCTTCCTACTCAAAATCAACCTATTCCAATCCCGGTTCTGGTGATAACGATAATGTCATTAATAGTTTTAATGACAACGAAGTTAAGTCAATCAATGTGGGCTGGCAACGGCAGTGGAGTGAATTATTTTCGCAGTCCATTTCCGCATTTTATTCGAATTACAATTCGACAGGGCAAATAAACTCGGAAAGCGACAGCTATGGGGTCAACCTGACATCGTCCTATCAATTATCGGAGGAATGGCAGTTCAGCGGCACTATCGGCGGGCGAATCACGGACACAAGCATGGATACAGTAACCATTCCCGGGCTATTGATGGCGGCAAGTCAGGATACATCGGCAGGTTTCCTGGCAGATATCGGTGTACACTACAAAGGAGAAAGTCTGTCGTCAAATTTCGGCTTAAGCCGGTCGCTGGTTCCTTCAGGCCAAGGGCAATTAACCGAGCAAACCCTGATCAGCCTTGATTTTTTATATCAAATAACCGAACGGCTTTCCAGCGGGTTGACAGCCAGTTATCGGGAGACGGATTCAGTCAGTGGTATTAATGGCGGATTTGGGCAGAGCCGAACAAATATATGGGTTTCGCCTAATATTAACTGGGAATTGACGCAGGATTGGTTATTATCGGCATCTTACGCCTACCGAAACCAGGACAGAAAAAATCCGGACAGCACGGCGGACTCAAATATATTCATGTTGACCATTAATTACAACTGGCCCGGTTTAAGTATTTCAAGATAGAGACTGTAATGGAAGAAAATGTTAAAACCCTGAAAGATTACCTGCAAATAGCGCGCAGACGAAAGTACCTGATTGCCGCCATTGCGCTTTCATTATTGTTTGCCAGCATTGCAGTGGCGTTGATTTTACCGCCGGTTTATCAATCTCAGGCCACCATTCTGATCGAGCAGCAGCAAATTCCAACCGATCTGGTTAAATCAACCGTCACCAGTTATGCGGATGAGCGTATCAGCCTGATCCAGCAGCGGGTCATGACGACCGATAATCTGACAAAAATAATTGACAAATTTAATCTGTATCACGAGCAGAAGGAAAAATTGACGCCAGCAGAACTGGCTGAACAATTCCGGATGAACGCTCATCTGGAACTTGTGAATGCCGATGTAATCAGTCAAGGCAGGCACAGCAAGGCGACGCTCGCATTCAAATTGTCGTTTGATGATAAAGATCCATTGCGGGCACAAAAAGTAACCAATGAACTGGTTACTTTGTTTTTAAATGAAAACGTCCGCAACCGGACTGAGCGGGCTGAAGAAACAACCGTGTTTCTGGAAGCAGAGGCGCAGAAGTTTAAAATTGACATTCAGAAAATTGAGAATGAATTGGCTGAATACAAAGAAAAATACAGGGATAGCTTGCCTGAGCTATTACCTGTCAATTTATCAACGGTCAGCCGTATAGAAAGTGAAGTTCAGCAATTGGACTTGCGGGAAAAGATGCTTGATGAACGGAAAATCAGCTTAAGATCGCAAATGGCTGTAGCCGGTCAAAATTCGCTTGCATCAACCTCCGATGGAAGTGCACCGAGATCCCTTGCTGAATTAAAACTGGAACAGGCACGCTTACTAAGCAAGTATTCGGCCAATCATCCGGATGTCATGCGAGTTAAACGGCAAGTCGAGATCCTTGAATCAGGACAAAATCCTGAGCAGTCAGAGGCAGATAGTAAATTGCAGGAAGCGAAACAGGAGTTGGCGAAATTACGTCAGCAATATTCCGATAACCATCCTGATGTCAAGGCGGCTCAGCGCAGAGTTGCCGAACTGAAAGGCCCGCAGAGTGCATCTGCCGCAAAAAAAATAGTGAATCAAACTATTAGTGATCCAACGCTTTTGCAAATTAAGAGCGAATTGGATGTGGCTGAAGTCGAACTGGCAAACATTAGAATACACCGGGCCGAATTGCAGGAAAAATTAAAAGCGTTGGAAACGAACATATCACAAACTCATCAGGTTGAACGCGGTTATTATGAATTGATGAGAGATCTGGATAACAACAAGGCTAAATATAATGAACTCAGGGCAAAACAGCTTGAGGCCAAATTGGCACAGACGCTGGAAGAAGAGCAAAAGGCTGAAAAATTCAGCTTGATAGAGCCGCCGCTTCTGCCCAATAAACCCATCAAACCTAACCGGCTTAAACTATTATTTATAGGTTTTATAGCTTCGATAGGGGGCGGTTTTGGAGCGGGTCTTCTGAGAGAAATGATGGACGGTAGCATCAGAGGCCACCGTTCCTTGGCGCATATTGTCGGTATGGAACCACTGGTTGTGGTGCCCTATATTAAAAGCCAGGAAGACATAGATCGAACCAGAAGAAACATTATTAATTTCAGCATAATAGCAGGCGTATTGCTGCTGGGCATGATAGTAGCGGTACACATGCTGTATATGCCGC
>CAZALZ010000049.1:0-4214 GCA_964486475.1 uncultured Gammaproteobacteria bacterium
TATTGATATAAATAAAAAATCCCAAGCTGTTCGGCTTGAGGGCTAAATGCGGGTTCGTTTAGATTTAAATAGTTTAAGTAAAATTATTATTTTTGTCAAATTTCGCCGCCGGGTTTGTTTATTTTTTTCTTGTGCTATACTTAATTTATGGGAATTTAAAGAAAATTTTATGGATGTTAGAGAAAAATATTTACGAATAAAAGTAATCCCCGGAGCGGCCAAAACCGAAATTAAAGGCGAAGTGGCCGACGGTACGATAAAAATAGCAGTGGCCGCGCCCCCTGAAAAGGGCAAAGCCAATAAAGAGCTAATAGAATTTTTATCTCTGAAATTCGGGGTTAAAAAAGAAAATATAAAATTAATCAGCGGCGCTTCATCGCGTCTTAAGCTGATAAAAATCAATTATGCCTAGAATGGAACAAAGGACCGATAAAAGTTTTTTGCTTGTCAAAAAAATCAATCCGGTTATTAAATTTTTGACGATTTCCGATATTATGGTTATGGGAGGTTTTGGCTTCATAACTCCGATTTTTGCTGTTTTTATAACAGGACAAATAAGCGACGGGACAGTCGAAGTGGTTGGTATGGCTGAAGGCATTTATATGTTCACCAGAAGCATAATGCAAATACCCTTCGGTTATATTATAGACAAAATTAAAGGGGAAAAGGATGATTTTTGGGTTATGTTTATCGGCACTTTGCTTTTGGCCGCAGTTCCTGTTTTATATATTTTCTGTAAAAATTCCATCCAATTATATATAATTCAATTTATTTACGGCCTGGTTGGCGCCGCCACTTTCCCGACTTGGCTGGCTATTTTTACTCGCCACATAGACCGCAATCGCGAGGGGTTGGAATGGGGGATTTATCAGACTTTATCCGGAGTTTCGGCGGCGGTTTTTTCCGCGCTTGGCGGGTTTGTGGCTTTTAAATACGGCTTTACCGCTCTTTTTGCCACGGTAAGTGTTTTTTGCTTTATTGGCGGCTTGTTTTTAATAGGACTTTATCGCCATATGGTTAGGGGAAGAGTCCTTTGGAAATAATTTTAATTTTCTCGCCCTCTTGCGATAAAAAGCGGGGCAGATTATTCTAATGGATTTATCAATAATTATAGTTTCTTGGAATGTCCGCGGTCGATTGGGGGATTGTTTATCGCGGATTTTTCTGTCTCAAACCGCTTTTTTATTTGAGGTTTTTGTGGTTGATAATAATTCCTCCGACGGTACGGCCGAGATGATTGAAAACAATTTTCCGCAAGTAAGATTAATAAAGAATTCGGAGAATTTAGGTTTTGCCAAAGCCAATAACCAGGCCTTCCGCCAGTCATCCGGCCGCTATATTTTGCTTTTGAACCCGGACACTTTGCCGAACGAAAAAACTTTTTCCGACTTGATAAAATGGCTGGATAAAAATGAACAGGCGGCAATTGCCGGAGCTAAATTATTAAACGAGAAGAATGAAATTATTTATCATGTCAGAAAATTCCCGACACTTTTTGATCAGCTCCCAATAATTCTGAAAGTACCCCATATTTTCCCGAAAGTTTTAGATAAATATTTAAGAAAGGATTTTGATTACGAAAAAGCGCAAAAAGTTGATTCGGTCCGCGGCGGCTTTATGGCGATCAGGCGTTCGGCTTTGCCAAAAATTATCAGCGAAGAAAAATTTATTAAAGGCGAGATTTTAGATGAAAGATATTTTTTGTGGTTTGAAGAAGTTGATTTTTGCCGTCAGGCGCGCGAGAAGGGGATGGAGGTTTGGTATGCGCCGGACGTAACTTGCGTGGATTTTGTCGGCGCGAGTTTTTCGCAGTTGCCGAGAATAAAAACTCAGAAATATTTTCGCGCTTCAATGATTTCCTATTTTAAAAAATGGCAGCCGGCCTGGCAAGCCGCCATTTTGCAAATAGCTTGGGGAATCGGTATGGTTTTAACCAAAATTTTCGGCCAGATAAAAAACAAAGGAGGAAAAAATACTTAAAAAAACATGAAAAAAATCGGAATAATTTTAGTCAATTATAAAGATTATGCCAAACGCTTTCTGGCCGATTGCCGCGATTCTTTGCGCGCGCAGGATTATCAGAATTTTCAAATTTACATAGTTGATAATCAAACCGGCGAGGAAAGTTTTGAATATTTGGCAAAAAATTATCCGGAAGCGAAAGTTTTGCGCAACGAAAATAATGACGGTTTCGCCAAGGGCAACAACGACGGTATAAAGAAAGCTTTGGCCGACGGCTGCGAATATGTTTTTTTGCTGAATATAGATACGGTTTGCGCGCCGACGGCCTTGTCGAAGATGGTTGAGGTGATTGAGTTAAATGAAAAAATCGGTTCCGTTCAGGCGCGCTTGATGATTGCCGATCCTAGTCATTCCCGCGCAGGCGGGAATCCAGAGTTTTCAGATAAAATAAATTCCCTCGGCAATGCCACGCATTTTTTGGGTTTCGGCTATTGTTTCGGCTACAACGAAAGTTGGGAGAAAGAAAAGGAAAATTACAGTCTGCCAACCGAAATTTTTTATCCTTCCGGCGCGGCCGTTTTATTTCGAAAAGAAGCTTTGGAGGAAGTTGGTTTTTTGGACGAGGAATATTGGATGTATAACGAAGATCAGGAAATCGGCTGGCGTTTGCTTTTGGCCGGCTGGAAAAATGTCTTGGCGCCGGACGCGGTTATTTATCATAAATATGAATTCAGCCGCTCCATTTCAAAATATTATTGGATGGACCGCAACCGCATCCTGGCGATTTTAGAATGCTATCAACTTGCGACTTTGCTTTTGATTTTTCCGGCTTTTATTTTAATGGAATTGGGCTTAATATTATTTTCCATAAAAAACGGTTCATTAAAGCAAAAAATCGCCGTTTGGAAATATTTTTTAAATTTAAAAAACTGGAGTTATATTCTTAGAGCTCGTTTTCGCAACCAAAAATTAAGAAAAATTCGCGACAAAAAAATTGCGCATTTAATAACCGGAAAAATTTGGTATCAAGAAGTAGGGGATTGGAAATTGCGTCTGATAAATCCTATCTTTAACGCCTATTGGCGGTTTATCCGCGTGCTGTTGACTTTTTTATAGTTTTGTGTTAACATATAATGAAGTTCTTTGAAATTTAACTATCAAGCAAAGAAAGGGTTTTTATTATGAAAAATAAGGATATTCCTGAAATGGTCAGCGGTTTAGTGAAACATATGGGCGCTTTTTCGTCTTTGTCGGCGAATGCGGCTAAAGAAATAACGGAGAATCCGCAAGCGGCAATTGTCAAGTTTATCGCGGCAAATGACCCGATTCTGGTTTCACGGCCGAAAGAAGATTTCATCTTGGATGCAACAGAAGGCGGGAAATTTTCTCTTAGTGAATTAGAAGTTTTTTCGTCGTTTAATTGCATCGGTTGCACGGTTAGCGATTTAGAAGTCGCCAGTTCGCCGTCATTAAAAACAACCGCCAAACACCATGAACTGGTTAAGGATGCTAATTCTTTTCAGATATTGGCATTTTTTTCCCGGCGGGTGGATTTGATAAATTGTTTTTTACCGGCCACCAGTTTTTGGCGCTGTGCGGGAAATTAAAAAATCGAGCCAAGGAAGGAATTTTTTTAATTCCAATTTTCGGCCAAGGTTATTTCGTCGCCCGCGTGCGCGTGTCTTCCGTCGACCTCCGCGCCTACGTCAACCGCCTTGAGTTCCGCGGTCTCTGGCATGGCTCGTATCGTCACCGCGTAGTCGTTCCGCATGAACACTTGGAATAAGTTGACCTTTTGTCTCTTGGATTCTTTGAATTTTGGCCCAGCTAAAATTCTCACGAATCCAAGGGATTTTTTATTTGACTAAAAAAGACTTGCGAAGTATGCTTTAAAATAAGAGTTTGTAATAAAAAGCGTTGTGCGTTATAGGTTATGCGTTACAAGAAATATGGATATTTCAATAATAATCAGAAATAAAGAATCCCGGCCTGCCGTAATCAAATAGGTTTCGCGGCTGGCTCAGGGATTTAAGCTAAATGGCATCTTACAACTTTGTTATGGAAAAGGCAATAGGATTTATAAAGCTTTTACATTTTTTTTATCCTTAAAATTCATAATGAAGCACTTGCGAAACACTTTGCTTCTTGCTATACTCTTTTTCTGTGACCGAATTATCAATAGACGGTCCGCTGTAAACAGCCCTATGTGCCTGTTTTATATTATTTCAGATATTAAAAGTTTTAACGAGAAA
>CAZALZ010000050.1:0-2393 GCA_964486475.1 uncultured Gammaproteobacteria bacterium
TATCCTCCCAGATTTTAATTTTCTTTTATCTTCTTTTTTCTTGAAAAATATTTATAAGTTACGAAACGGTTAATTTAACCGTGTAAGTTTTGGTGTAATTATGGTGAATACGAGTACAAATCCACATGGACGAACTGTTGGTTCTGGGGAAAATAAGATTCGTTCATTCTTAGAAGATATTTGCGGTATAAAAGTTCCTAAAAATAGAAAACTTACCAATGATGAAGTAAACATTTATCGCAAACTAACAAAACGTGGAGAATTTGTTAAACATTTAAAGCAACAATGTTCACAATGTGGAAAACTTCACAAACCAGAAGCTAAATTTTGTTCAAATTGTGGCACGAAACTTCCCAATATTAGATATTTGGAAAGTAATGGACAAAAACAATCTTTGCCAAGAGGTAAGATGAAATATGTTTAATGCAAAAAGCTTTTATTCTAATCTATCATTAGTAGTTAGTAAGGTGAAATGAAATGACATATTGGGAAAATTCAGGAAAGTATCAAAAAGAAAATCAAATTATTTGGGAAAAATATGTTCCACATGTGGGAGTAAATCTTACTGACGATAAGAAAGCTAATAAAGCATTGATAGCATTGATAAAGTCTGCAAAGAAATATTATCGTTACTACAATGACGGTGTCGGTATTCGTAAATATGCTACTTCATCAGAAAAAGAAAAGAAAGAAAAGCATTTAGAAGAAACTGCTAATAGAGCAATAAGTCGTGCTTGGAAAGCTACTAAACAAGGAAGCCTTTCTGTTGTTGGTTTTGAACCAGATATTTACGGTGGAATGTCTGAAAAAGAAAAGAATGATTTACGTGACGATTGGATTAGAGAAAGAACTATGTCCAAGGAAGATTACGAAAATTACAATGCACGAAAAAGATTTTCAAATCTAAATATGCGTGCACTTTCTGAAGATATCGCAGAATATGAAAAAGATATTGCGGAAAATACACCCAATCGTGATTTGGATTATATGAAGAAAAATCTACCGATTATGAAAGAAGTTCTAAAAGAAAAATTGAAATTATACAATAAAACTGGTGAAGTTGATTTCAAACCTTATTCTTGGGATGAAAAAAGAGGAAAAATTGAAGAAAAAGAAGTTGTTGAAAGGAGTCGTAAACTTCTCAAAGTAAAGGGAACGAAAGCAATGAGGTATGTGTAAATGCCAATATATGAAGTTAGAACCTACAAAATAATTCGTGAAGTAACTGAAAGGGGCGAAGCACAAGCTCCATATGTTTATGAAGACATGAATAATGGAGAATATTTCAAGTCTAAAGCTAATCCAGAAGATATTAAGAAAGCTATGTCTTTACTCGGTGAATCGGAATACACAATAACAAAAACTAGAGACTATCGTGAAGATGGGGACAAATACATTGAGGAAGAAGAAATATTTGTCACTTCTGGTGTCAAAGACTTCAGAGAAAGATCGGAAAGAAAACGCAATGAATACAATCAATTGCAAAGAGAACTTGCTGACGAGTACAACGAAATAATGCCCAAGAGAGAAACCGTTCTAAATCTTTCTGATAGAGCAAGGATAGTTGTTACACGTGGTGAAGCAAAGTATAATCCAACATATTCACACAATATTCAAACATCAAAATCTTTTGAATTAGAAATAGATAACCCATCAGAATATGTCAAACGAAGACTAAAAAATAATGATAAAGATGTACGATTATATAATTTTCTTACTAGTGACGGAAAGGTTTTAAGGAAACAAATCAAAGAAGAATATGGTAAGGGAAGATGGAATTCCGAAGCCATGTTAACTGATGAGGAAATCAAAGTTTTAATAAACAATGCAAAGAATTTGCATGATCATGATGATATGAAAAAGGTTCGTGAATCTCTAAGACAGAAGAAAGAAAAGAAGTTTGAAGAAAAGAGTCATCATGAATCAGGTTCAAAGTCACCAAAAGCAATGAGGTATGTGTAGATGGGAAAGAAAGGTATCAGCAAGCTTTTTGTAGGAGCGGTTGTAGTAGCATTAGTTATTTCAATAGTTGTTTCAGTATGGTTCTTTACACCTAGCCCTGCGAACACATTTTATTCTGATCGTGGCTTAGGTTCAGCAACGATTTCTCCAGAAAGTGTAACACTTTCAGAAAATAATCCCATAGCAGTATTTTCGTGGGATTTACAAACTGGCAGTACACCAACCACTATTGGTGTGAGTTGGTACATGGACGATAATCTTGTAGCCACTGGTGGCATAATGGGTGGCGCGACTGTAATGGGAACTTTTAACGATTACACTGTTGAAGGATATAATTTTCAACCTGGAAGTCATCACATATTAAAGGTTGTTATTAGTTTTGAAACCACTTGAAACCACTTGAAACCACCTGTAAAATGCATCTATAAAAA
>CAZALZ010000050.1:2403-4110 GCA_964486475.1 uncultured Gammaproteobacteria bacterium
AGGGTGTTGACACAGTTATTTGTACCAGTGACATAAACATTGCAAGTAAATTTATTCCAACTCCAACTCCATCACCACCAGTTTACACTTTGGTTGTAGATCTTTGGGGATGTGGACAAATACTTGTAAATGGTCAAAATAATGTTATAACGAATACATTTTTTGATTCCCAAACTGTAACTGTAGAAGCATATTCTTGGGAATGGGCTACTAATAGCAAATTTCAATATTGGGAAACTCCAGATGGTTCACGTAATACAAATCCCATTGTTCAAATACCTTTAACAGATCCAACAAAAATTGTTCAAATAACGGGTGTATTTGCTTGGGAAAATCCAACACCATCACCATCTGAACCAGTTCCAGATTCGTACACGGTTTCAGTAGATTGTCAACCAAGTTTAACATCTGGTTACGTTTCATTGAATCCAAATTTGGCATATTTCACTTCAGGTTCAAGGGTGCAAGCCAATGCAGTACCGAATAAAGATTATGTCTTTGATCACTTTGAAATATCTGGTGGTTATTCAATGCCAAACGGACAAACCTTTAATCCTAATTATTCAGTTTTGAATTTTGATATAACTGGAGATGTAACAATTGTTGCATATTTTAGAAGTTCTTCAACTTCACCATCACCTACAACGACATATCAGCCAACTGTTACTCCTTCACCTTCACCAACATCTTCATCAAAACCAATTCAATTATCATTAACTATTCTTGCTGATGCTACTACATGTTCTTCAGTAGATATAAAGGATAATACCAATGGCAAAACAAAGACAATAGTTTCTTTTCCAGATCACTTTGAATTTCTTGCTGGTGATTCTATCACTATAACCGCTCATAGTAAAAGTGGATATACATTTAGATATTGGTATCACGACAAAACAAACGAAATTGGGAATCCTTATACTCAAACATTTATACAATCTAAGCAATACATTGCCATAATAACTCCAAGTGGTGTAGTTACACCGAGTCCATCATCCACTCCACCAGTTTCAGAAATGAATATTGTTGCTATTGTCTTGATTTCGGTAATAGTGACTATAACATTATTGTTGATGATAATTCTTAAGAAAAGAAGTAGAATTGGAATAACTTGAGGACATTATTTTGTCAGAAAAAGAAATAAAAAAGATAACACAAAATACCAGTGATGATAAGAAGAAACTATTACAAGTTATTGAAGATACTGAAAAGTCTGACAAAGAACAATTTGAAGATGTAAAGAATCAACTTGTAGAAACACAAAAACAAGTAGAAAAAGTCACCGAAGATTTAGATAACACTCAGCAAGAATTAGCAATCACAAAACAAGCATTTGAAGAAGAAAAAGTTATTGATGAACAAAGACTTCAAGAAGAAAGAGAAAAGAACGAAGTAGAAAAACAAGCATTGAAGGAAGAAATGTCAAGAGAAGAAAATGGTGAAGAAAAACAAAGCTTTTTACAAAAGATTTTTGGTGGAAAAAGTAAGGAAGACATTCCTGAAGAATTTCAACTAACAATAGATAAACAAATATCTCAAGATGTTGAAGAAGCTTGGAATGAAATACTTATTGACGACGAAGAAAATGTTGAAGATTTTACAGTTAATACCAGCGTGTCAATATATGATGAAACTAATAGAGGAGAAATTCCAGAAGAATTTAATATTCAGTTTCATAAGGACAAAGCCAATGGATATTGGGAAGGTAGT
>CAZALZ010000051.1:0-4044 GCA_964486475.1 uncultured Gammaproteobacteria bacterium
GCTCGGACCCATTAATAATTTCTCGCATATAGAATCAACTTCAACCAATATTATTGCTGAACAAAGCAATTTACATATTTTAAAAGGTAAATGAAATAAAACCATAAAACACCTGTTAATTCGTGTTTTTTTTGGTTTTAATTGATACCTGGATATTCAGTATCCATTCTTTGTACTTAAGGAAAATTCATATCGTGAGGTTTTTAGCCATAATCGAGCAAGATTTTTTTGGCTTTGCACAACGAATGATTTTGAAGACAACTCGATATATTTGATCTTGTTGAAGCCTCTACCAATACCTGTCTCAGACAATATCTCGTTTTAACCTCAAAATGCAGAATTCAACAAAACGTTACTTCCTGTTGACATAACACTTGTTTGACATCCAATATAATATACTAGAAATTAAACCAGTAAAGACAGACAAAGTTATGAATCCGTAAACCACGATTTATATTGATAGAGAATTGTTCTGAATGCGAATTGCGAATAACGGAAGAAAAACACCTAGGAAAAAGCGAATTCATTTAGGAAAGGGAAAGAGAAACCTTGTTGACTGCTTAAACAACAGCCAGGCAAAACCGAACAAGAAAAATGTTAGTTATTGTTTACAATATAATACTATATGGATTCGGATAACTTTTATCTACTCAATGAGAACCCCTATGAAAAATAAAGTTTTTGTGATTTTTTCCTATATTATTGGATTCGCGCTTGTCGTTTGGGGGATTTTTAGTGATTTCATTCGAGGAAGAGTTTTTTTTATTGGTTGGTTGCAAATATTCCTGATCTTTCTTGGTGTTATTGTTTTTATTTGTGGGTACCTCGCAAGGAAATCCCTTTTGCGATTGGTCTGTGGAATGATTTTTTCTCAAGCAAAAAAGATTTGGTTAATATGTAAACCTCCAATTCAGTATCTTGTAAACAAAGACTGGTTCATAATTCTGGCATTATTATTGATTTCGCTTCTGATTATTTGGCCCAAACCATTTAATCATGATATGCCAGATGAAGCTTTTTATTTATCATTAACCAAAAATTTGTTTTATGGACAGGGTTACATCTATCCAGATCAATCACCAGTATTTTATCGTGGTCCGGTTTTCCCATTAACCTTATCTTTAGGGTTATCCCTATTTGGAAATTCAATCAATAGCACAATCATTATGATAAGGATCATATGGCTATTATCAATTGTTGGCATCTATTGTCTTGGTAGTGGCTTGTTCAATAAACGAGTTGGTTTTTTTGTTGCGCTCTTTTTTTTACTCTCACAAGTTATTAATAACGAATTTCAATATGTACTTAGTGATACATTACTCACCTTTCTTCTAATTATTACAACGTTGATTGTTTGGAAAGCGCTTAACAAGAACGGCTCAATCCTGATATTTATTCTTGGTGGGTTTATTTTAGGGATCGCTTATCTAACCAAACAAACTGCTGTCATTCTTGCCCCATTACCACTATTTTTTTGGTTATTTGTTCGCAAATTTCGCACGCGAAAATATATCGGAGGGGTATTATGTTACCTCTCAACGTTTATGCTGTTTTTTATTGGTTGGATTTTATATAAGTACATTATGGGAGCTGAAGTAAGCCAACTTACTCTGGATTTTTCAATAGGTTCTACGATATTGGAGTATTTTAAGAATGCTGTTTCAACAGCCAACAGTCCGTTGTCTACTTCTCAAAGTATCGACCGTTCCTCATCAGTAAACCAATTGATTCAGGTTTTTTATATACGAGACATTCAACAATATTTCTCTTATGCAATACTATTTCCAGCCTCTTTCCTTTTTTTGATTTATCAAACTTTCTTTAGAAAAGATGAACGGCTAATTTTCTTGTCTCTTTGCCTTGTATTTTTCTCAGCTTTACTTCCATCGGGTATCGTGATTAATTATGGTCCCAGACATTACCTCTACTTCTATAGTCTTGGAATAATTAGTATTGTCGCTATGTTGGATTGGATATGCTCACAGATTAAAAAACCATTTTCCACTGGATTTTTTTTCCTTCTAATGGCATCATTAATTTTTTTCCAGATGAAGAGTTTTAAACCCTATGGCTCGGATTTTTCGGAATCATATAAGAGTCAGAACTTTTTTAGAGCTTCGGAACCCATTGTTAATTGGATAAACTCTGAAATTGATGAAAATGCTAATATTTTGTCAGTTGCTCGAACGAGTAATATTTTCCATTTCTTGGCATCAGGCAATAGAAATATTTTTACAGTAAATTTTTGTTATGGCGAGAAATCATATTCAAAAGTTGAAAGCTGTACTCCCCCATATTTATTTATATGGTCTCATGGTGAAAGGACAGATCCGAATCAACCTAGAGACAAGTTGCTAGGGGTAACAGAAGAATCCTTACTCTCAACCATATTTAATAATGATATTCAATATGTGATTATTCCAAAGCAATACGATTTTATCTCGGAATATTTTGTGAAGAACCCTGCCTTTATTTATCTGGATGATATTTATGGGCATAAAGTTTTTCAAGTACTGCAAACTCAGAATATTAAAGAATTATATGTAAAAAACCAAATCCCTACTTGCTTGGGAAAGGGGACCGCTGAATATTTAAAAAACTTAATCGAGTTTCATTATGATAAGTACCAACAAAAATTAAAAACACAATATATTCCTTGGATGGGTTTATCAGACACTAATATTCAAGAATTTGCGGAATGGCAAGGTTGCACATTTGAGTAAAAAATTAGGGCTCACCCGATGAATTGAGGATTTTTGGCGCACCGTTTTCCTCTATAATTGATTTGATCGTTATCCCATTGGACGATAGGTATCGTTGTGATTTTCTCCAGTATTCATTTCTTGTTTCTTTTTCTGCCAATATTCCTGATCCTGTATTATCTTCTCCCTTACAAATGGTGGAGAAACACTGTTCTATGCATCGCGTCGCTGGTGTTTTTCGTCTGGGCAGATCCCAACAGCACTCATTGGCTGTTAATCACCATCCTGTTGAATTACCTGTTTGGTATCCTGATCGAAACCATCCGAACCAGGAATCACACGTCCCTTTCGCGCGCGATCTATCTTGTTTCTCTTATCTACAATATAGGGGTTCTCTTTTTTTACAAATATTCATCTTTTTCCATCCACAATATCGACAGCCTTTTTGGCTTGACCTTTAATCCGCGTTTACCGACCGTCCCGATCGGTATATCCTACCTGGTCTTTTCAAGCATTTCCTACCTGGTAGATATCCATAATGAGACTGAAAAAGCCGAGAAAAACATCCTGCGGTTTTCCAATTTTCTCATCATGTTTCCCAAGTTGTTCCAAGGACCGATTACACGTATCAGTCAGGTTCAAAATGAGCTGGCAGAAAAATGGTTGGTCAATGAGAATTTCAGCAAAGGCGTTAAACGCTTCATTTCGGGTCTAGCAAAAAAAGCACTCCTCGCGGATAATTTGGCCATTGTTACAGAACGGGTTTTTTTAAGTAATTTCACCTCTCTGGCGGCGGATGTTGCCTGGATGGGATTGCTCTGCTACACCTTGCAAATCTTCTTTGATTTTGCAGGATACACCGATATGGCACTGGGTTTAGCCAAAATGCTCGGATACAATCTACCGGAGAACTTTAACTATCCCTATATCAGTCGCAGTATAACCGATTTTTGGCGCAGGTGGCACATGTCGCTGACGGCTTGGTTCCGCACATACCTCTTCCTACCGTTGGAGTTCAAGCGCAGGCATTCGAAATTTTTGCGCCAACAAACGAACCTGCTGATCGTCTTTTTACTGACCGGTTTATGGCACGGTGCGAACTGGAATTTTCTCATCTGGGGCGGATATTTTGGCTCAATCCTGGCGATCGAAGCTTCGGGTTTTGGAAAGATGCTCAAGAAACTACCTGCGTTCGTTCAACACATCTATTCTCTCTTCTTGATACTGACCGGATGGATCTTTTTTAAGATCACAGATCTCTCGCTTTGGGGATCCTTCTTCAAAGCACTGATCGGGGGCAATGGATTATCCACACAGGTTGATCTTCGCTACCTTAACATTG
>CAZALZ010000052.1:0-3892 GCA_964486475.1 uncultured Gammaproteobacteria bacterium
TTATTTGTATTGTTACTCCAGAACCACCAGCAGGATCATTGATATCAAACATTAGTAGACTCCTATACTAGGATATAACATGTCAATCAGATTCTTCAGTAAGTCTAGCCCGTCTAGCCTCGGCAAAAGTCATTCCACCATCAGCACCTCTAGAACCATCTTTATTCTTTTTCATCATACGTTCATGCTCTTCTTTTAAAAACTCTTTATATGCGCCTTGCACTATTTTTAACTCGCTGATACAATCAGGAGGCTGGTCATACCAACCTCCTGCATAAGGGAGGATTAGAATATCTCCGTGTTCGGCATCTAACATCGAATAATAATCAAAAACCTTTCCTCCGTATTTTCTATAACCATATAAAATTTCATCTATTAAAGCCTTTTGAGCAGGAGGAGAGTTAGCATAACCCCCATCATCTAACATTCTTATATACCTATTAATCTCTCCTGAGAATATCAGCCGGGCTATTCCCCCAAATTCTGCTCTTCTTCCTCTTTCTTTTCCTCTTCCTTCTCCTGAATACCATAATAATCTTTAACTTCAGCAATTAGACCTGTAACAAACTGAGTAACAAAGAGTTCTTTAAGGTCTTTCTCTAGAGCAGCCTGACTCTTAGGCCTGTACTCTTCAGGATCTCCATTATCAAGATAGATTATACCTTTCACAACCTGTGAAAGAAGCCAAATATCAACATCAAAAGCTTCGGGTTTGACTTTTACAACAGTCTTTCCTGAATACACTAGAGCATTACTAACCTTCTGCTGATATTGAGACTGAAGCCCATAAGGAATACTCTCCTTAATCTCGACAAACTCTTCAGATATTTCACCTTTCGGCAAAAATACGCTATCTTTGAAATAAAGCTGCTGCATATTACCTTCTTTTACAAATATAGACATACGTGTTACCTCCTTAAATTTAACAATAAACTATTGATGACGATCTCCATAATAACTTGGTTTTACTATAACTAACTGAAAAATTATCATCAAAATTTGTTCTTAATGTAATACATTTTGCTCTCGACAAACTGCGTCCTGTCTCTTAACGATAGATCGAACATTCTCACTATCCCACAGTTGCTACGGACTGAGCATATCCATAGGTGTTTAACAGGAACAGGTAGCTGAACTAACTCACGGCTAACAGTAACCGCTTAACAACCAGCTTAGTCTCGGAGCTTTGATTGCACAACAATCGGTTTCTAACATCTGCTAATTAAGCTCTTAGTTAAAATTAAATATCTAATGTATACTCTATCGGTAAGAACATTTGATTATCTGCAACTGGAGCATCTTCAACATAATCTACTTCTATAGGCTCTTCATAAAAACTACCTGAGACATATGCATCGGGATCAGATACAGCTTGAAAATCAACCCTATAAGCTACCTTACCCCTATCAGTAATATCATGTATAGGTTGTGTTGCATACACATTATGAAGTTTAAGTACATAATATTCCTTATCAGTATTACCTACCCCGTCTGTTTCATCCTTATACAAATAAACTCTAAGTTCAGTACCAAACAGTGTACCAATATCAAGCTCTGCTAACAACTCATTAAAAGAATCCTGTTCAGCATCTGCACCACTGGTATGCTTTGGAACAAGGAATGTTAGAGATCCAGTTACTGAAAATTCTCCTGAAAGTATTGCAAGCCTACCACTAGCATCCAATGAATTAGTATCAGTATCTAAACCATTACTAATAGTTAATTCTAGTGCGGTAGTAAATGGCAATAGATTAAATGCCGTCAAACCAGCATCAGAATTGTCTAAAAGAATCTCTGTACCAATTCTAATAGGACAAATAAATACTTGCTCGGATGAAAACGGTTCAAAATATGTTGTACCTAATCCAAGTTCCCAATTAGCATCTGGCTCTGAAGGTATGTTAATACTATCATCAAACACTTCTATTGCTGCATCACAGATATAAATATTACCATCGGAACCTCTTATAATATTTCCAACAGCTACAGCATCTCCATTAGTATAACTATCGGCAGCTCTCCTCTTTCCAGACCAATCAATACTAGCAGTTAACAATGAATTTGAAACAAATGACATTCTTAAGGAACTAACTGTACATTCCTCAAACTTCATTATTGTTTCATCAGTACCTCCATGCTTTACATAAACATCGTATGAGGGTAAATCATCAGGAGAGTGAACTAAAATAATATCTCCTAATGGATCTACACTATCAACTGCTGCAACCTTACCCAATGCAGCATACATAAGATACAAAAAGTTCCCTATAGTAACTTCAGTATCAAATGATCCGTCACCAGCCTTATTACCTATACACCCTATTCCTCTGGCACGACTTCCAGCAATAGCATTAGAATTAATAAACTCTCCAGTAGGATTAAAAGACTCTGTAGTAAAAGGTAACTCATATACTGTAGTAATATCTAAGGAGGCAATATATCCTGATACTTGATACTCTCCGGGAGAGTCCATTCTAAGACCTAACTTAGAGCCTCCACCCTTTAAAAATTCAGTAGACATATCTTATACCCCCTCTATTAAGCGAATGTGATTGGATCTAATGATTCAGCAAAAGGTGTAACTGCTATAGGATCAGTAGAAGCACCCTGTACACACTGGAAATCTACCCTAAATGAAACCTTTTCTCTACCAGTTATATCATGTGTAGGTTGGGTTGCATAAACGTTCTGCAACAGGATAGTATCTGAATCATCGGCTGCCATATGGATTGCTAACTCATCAGCTATTTTATCTCCAATATCAAGATTAACAAGCTGAGTATATAAAGTTCCCGATTTAGGTACAAGGAATGTAAGAGATCCAGTAAGAGAAAACTCTCCCGGAATAACTGCCAGTCTTCCACCCGCATTTAGTGAATTAGTATCTGTATCCAAACCATTATTAATAGTAAATTCTAGCCCTGTTATTGCATCTAGTATGCTAATTCCATCAAGCTCTATATCCGCAAGTGCAAGAGGACATAGAATAGTATTACCATCTGATAATTCCCATTCTGGAGTAACTGGTAAAGCAGATACTTTAGACCATGTAAATCCAGACCAGTCAATACTAGCAGTAAGTACAGCATTGGAAGCAAATGATATTCTCATGCTCCCTACTCTCTGGCTTTCATACTTGTAAATCATGTTAGTATCATTACCATGCCTTATATAAATATCGTACACAGGTAAATCATCATCAGATGGGCTAATTACCCCTGTATTGACTGCTCCTAATGCAGCATAGAACAAAATACCAAAATTTTCCTTTGTAAGTTCAACATCAAAACTACCATCTCCGGCTTTGTTTCCAAGACATCCTATACCTCTAGATCTTCCACCGGCGATAGCATTACTATTTATAAACTCCCCAACAGGGTTAAAAGCTTCTGTAGTAAAAGGCAGTTCTATAGTAACATCTGTAGCATTCCCTTCTGCATCTTCCATTAAACTAAGATATACAGTAGAACCTCCACCTTTAATAAAATCATTAGCCATAATTTATTTCCTCCTTAATCGTCGCTCAATTGTTCAAGTGAAATCGATATTACAACATATGCCATATCATCGGTATCTTTATAATATCTAGCTGAGATGCTTCTAGTCATAAAACATATAGAATTTACAACTACATAATCATCCAGCACTTCAAAAACTTCATATATTTTTTCAGCAACCCCCCAAAGAGATACATAATCCGCTTCGAGTCTGCAAGTTCTCTCTACCGCAATATTAAATGTAAAGGTCTTATTTACCCTACGAAGTCTAATTGGTGTAGAATTATATAAATTAGGATAAACATAAACAATTGCAGTAGTACCTGCTTTCTTATAGGGTACTACTTTTTCTACAGTAGCAGTTCCAGTTAATTTAGTCGAGAGTTGAGTAACTA
>CAZALZ010000053.1:0-3860 GCA_964486475.1 uncultured Gammaproteobacteria bacterium
GGCTTTTGCCATTTGAGTAAATTTCATTTATTAACTCCCTTTCTTTGATGAGTTGCAATAGTATAGAATTAATACTTTAGTATTGCTTAAATTAAGTGTAAATTAATAATGAATTCTAAAAGTTGAGCCTCTATTTACATTTGAGATAATTTCAAGCTCAAAATTATGAAGTTTTAAAATAGATTTTACAATAAAAAGGCCAAGTCCTAATGAGTTATTCCAGTCATTACTAGAAGCTCTATAGAATTTTTTGTCTATTTGTTCCAAATCTTCTTTACTAATACCAATACCAAAATCAGTAATACTTATAGAATCTTTTGCTATTTTAATAAAAATATCTTTACTTGAATATTTTAGTGCATTTTCTATAATATTTGAAATTGCAATAGATATCAAAGTTTCATCAGCCTCAATAAATACATCACTTTTTTCAATGTGTATTTCTCTATTTTTGTATTTTATTTTTAAATCACTAACACAATTTTCAACCAAAGAAAAAAGGTTTACTTTTGTTTTCAATAGTTCTTGTTTTTTTTCCTGAAGTCTTAAGCTAAGTCTTAGCTTATCAATTATTTGAGACAACTTTATAGAGTTTGAATGAATTTTATTTAAAAATTTTAATTTTATGTCTTGTGTTAAATTATCATTTTCTATCAAAGTTTGACTGTAACCTGAAATTATTGCAATTGGATTTTTAAATTCGTGAGAAAGGCTTGAAATTATCTCATCTTTTTGTCTGTTTGATAATTTTAGCTTTGCTGTATGTTTAGCTTTTACTTGAGCCTGTTTTGCTAATTTACTTGCAACTTTATTTAGAAGTTTTGCAATTTTGAAAAATTCAAAAGTGTAACTTGATTTTAAATTTAATTGCTCTTTATTTTTTGTAAGATTAACTAAAAAGTTTAAGATTAAATCCATCTCTTTTTTTATTTTTAAACTTATTAAATAACTTACAAAAAATGCTATTAAAAGAAAAATTATAATGTAAATAAATATTTTTAAAGCCAATTTTTTAAAGTCTTCAAGAATTTTATCTGTAAAAGCAGACATTCTTATAAAATAAGTTTTATCTTCAAGTTCAAACTTTTTTGCAACATATAAAAGCTCTTTGTGAACACTATTTGAAAATCTTATACTACTTGCTTGACCATTTTTATTTGCGTTTATAATTTCTTCTCTATTTAGATGATTTTCGTGAGTCTCTAAATTTTCACTTTCGGCTATCAAGTTCCCCTCGCTATCAATTATTGAAACTCTTAGATTTAATTTTGCACCCAAATCTTTTATAACTTTATCAATATTTGTTAAATCATTTTGTTTAAGAAGTATTAAAAAACTATCAATATTTTTACTAAGATTTAATCTAGAATCTTCTAAATATATGTTTTTTGCCCAAAAATATACCACAAGATTTATTGTAACTATTGTTGTAAGAAAAATAAGTAAAAAGCTTCTAAAAAAAAGTCTATGAATTTTTAGCAAAATATATAACCTTCTCCACGAACAGCTTTTATGTAGTTTTTGTCTCCATTTGGGTCTATTTTATCTTTTAGTCTTTTAATTGCAACATTTACTGTTTTTTCTTGTTTATCTAAAGAGTCTTTCCAAATATTTTCCAACAAATACTCTCTACTTAATAAAATATTTTGATTTTTTAAAAATTCTAAAAGAAGATTATGTTCAAGATGTGTTAAGTCTAAAGTTTTCTCATCTATTGTAAAACTTTTATTAGCAAAATTATATAAAATATCTTTTATTTTTAATGTTTCACACTCTTTATTTGATCGTTTAATAACAGCTTTTATTCTTGCAAGAAGTTCATTTATATTGAATGGTTTTGTAATATAATCATCGGCAAATGCTTCAAATCCATCTAATATATCAGTAGATTTATCTTTTGCAGTTAGATAAATTACAGGATTTTGATAACCATCAGCTCTTATTTCTTTGATAAAAGTAGTTCCTTCTATATTAGGAAGGTTTCTATCTATTAGAATTAAATCTATTGTTTCTTCATCAAGTATTTTTAGCACCTGTGTTGTAATAGTTAAAAAACCAATAGTATCGTAGCCTTCTTTTTGAAGAGTGAACTCTAAAAGTTCTAATAAATCTTCTTCATCTTCAATAATTAAAACAGTATTATTTTTCATTTTCTTTTGGTAATTCTATAATTTTTTTACCCTCATTTGGTGAGTATTTAAGCGCAAGTATCCTAAATAGGAAAAATATAAAAATCACAAACAATAAAAATACAATATCAATGTAATCCCTATTTTTGTTTGCAGATAAAATAATAACTTCCCTAATCAGAAATATAATAAAAATATCAATAACAAATCGAAGTCGTAAAGTCTCTTTCTTTATAAAGTCAGAAATCATCTTTACAACTTCCATAATTACAATAAATTCCAGCATTAAAATAATTGCTTTATAAAAATCGTGACCAGCAATTAAAATCACGAAGAATATAACCACCGCAATTAATACTTCAAAATTTGAACTAAAATAATCTGATATTTTTCTAATAGCTTTTTTCATTCAAAAAGTATATCATAAACAGATTATGATTGTACTATGTCTCCACCAATTTGAGCAAATTGAAAAAGCTTTGCAATTGACACAGCTCTATCAGCAATTTTTTCTAATCTTCTTAAGCTACTTAAAATATCAAAATACTCTTTTGATAAATCAAGCTTTTGAGTAATTAATTTTAATATATTTTTTTCAATCATTAAATATAAATCATCTGTTTTACTCTCTTCTACAACAACTCTATGATATTTCTCTTCTATTTGTTTTTCGTCATGCTCATCAATTATTGAAGTTGCAGTTTTTAGTGATAGAAGAGCAGATTTTAAAAGAGGAATTGCATACTCTAAAATAATTGCAGTATCTAAATCACTTGAATAAGATTTTTTAAATTTCTTTGCAAAATCTTTTGTATTTGCTGCTGTTCTTACAAGTTCATTTGTAATTTTTAAAAAAGATACTAATCTTCTTAAATCTTTTGCTTCTGGTGAATATAAAGCTAATGTTGAAACAATAATATTATCAATTTCACTAGATTTTGCTAAGATTTTTTTCTCAGTAATTTCTACATTATTTAAATCTTCAATTTTTCTATCATTTAAAGCTTTTAGACATAATTCTAAAGCTTCAATAACTGAAATTGAAATTTGTTCAATTTCTTTTTTTACGTTTGTTAATTTTGTTTCATAAGGTTTTAACATTATCCAAATCTCCCTGTGATGTAGTCTTCTGTTTTTTTATTTGTTGGATTAACAAAAATAGTTTCTGTTTCATCATATTCAATTAATTTTCCTAAATGGAAAAACGCTGTGTAATCAGCAACTCTAGCTGCTTGTTGCATATTGTGAGTTACAGTTATGATAGTATAATCTTGTTTTAACTCTAGCATTAAAGCTTCTATTTTCTCTGTTGAAATAGGATCAAGTGCACTTGTTGGTTCATCCATTAAAATAATTTCTGGTTTAATTGCAATTGTTCTGGCAATACATAATCTTTGTTGTTGTCCTCCTGAAAGTGAAGTTCCAGGCTGACTTAATTTATTTTTTACTTCATTCCATAGACCAGATTTTATTAAAGAAGTCTCAACTAATTCATCACAATCTTTCCCTCTTTTCACAATTCCATGTTTTAAAGGAGCATAAGCAACGTTATCATAAATAGATTTTGGAAAAGGATTTGGTTGTTGAAAAACCATACCAACTTTTTTTCTAACGCTTACTTCATCAACATCTTTATCATAAATATTTTTTTTATCAATAACAATTTTCCCATCTATTTTAACAATAGGAATTAAGTCATTCATTCTATTTATACATCTTAAAAATGTAGAT
>CAZALZ010000054.1:0-3790 GCA_964486475.1 uncultured Gammaproteobacteria bacterium
TCTACTCTAACTTATTTTGCCCTTCTTGTCTGTCTTGTTTTATGGGTTCATTATACAAAGGTTTGGTGACAAAATTTGTGGGCTGGCAGGGCGCGAAATATTAAATAAAAAAACAGCTAAGAAGATCGAAATTAGGCCAGATCGAAACACTGGAATTAAGTTGGGAATGGGAATTAACCAAAAAACACTTAGGGCCACTAGGGTATTAAATGAACACTGGAATAGTCTGGAGTTTGACTATATGGATCTTATTTATTTTCTTAATATGGACAGAATTGGTAATGACATAGTAAAAAAGATATTGGATCAACAAGATCTCAAAGAAGAAGTTGCCGATACAGAAGAAAATATATCACTGGATGCTCAAGAAGTAATTGAATACAAATTTACTGCTTCGTTGGAAAGTAAAATTAGAACCATTGAAAAGAAGTATACCAAGGGGTTTAATATCGGTACTCACCACTACTGGTCATTTCAAATAGCATTATGGATGAGGGATATTTTAAAGCTGGATCGTGACAAAGCCGAAGAAGAATTATTGAATTGGACAAAAAGAAATGAAAAAAATGTTAGGGATCTAACTAGTGCCATGAATGATACTAAGAATACTATCGTGAGCGTTTATGAAAAGGACATTGATCATAAATATTCATTGGTTAAGGGGTTAAAAGATAGAAGCTTATATTTCCACAAGCATGAGGTTGAGCTAGTAAGAAGTATGCTTAAAGAAGCAAAGAAGGATAGAAGGGTAAACTCAAATGCCCCAAGTATGCTATATTTTACATTTGTATGTATGAGTAAATATTTTGGTAGTAATCCTTTTTACTGTTCAAAAAAAGATCTAATGAAATATTCTGGTTTGAATTCTAATAAAACTTATATTCGTTGGTTGAAATGGCTGAATGATAAAGGATACATTGAACAGGTTAAGCGGGGGAGCAATTATACTGGTAAAGCGAGTAAATACTTTGTGCCTTGTGTGGTGACTGATGGTGTAGATGGTAATGGTATTGTAATAAATATTACTGATGGGTTAAATGTTAAAGACCTGTACAAACAAATAATTTCTGCGGCAAGAGAATAAAATATATCTTTGCGGCTGTCTAATGCCGCCGCAAATAAAAAATAAAATTGGTTTAAAGCAGAGGGGAATTAAACCCCTCTGCACTTAGGGAATTTTAAAATTCATTTAGGGAAATTCAAATTTACTTAGGGAATTATAAGTTATTTTATCGGAAAGCAAGTCTAATACTTATACTTATATATATACTTCCTTTCCTTCCTTCTATTTAGTGGTCTACTTAAGCTCTTAGCCCTACTCTCTCAAGGCTTATAAAGAACAAAAATTATAAAAATGGGTTTGTGGGTACTTAATATAAAAACTTAAAAAACATTTGAAAAATAATGATACTTAGCAAAAGAAATTATAAATATTTTATCCTTACTCACACAAGGGATACAGGGATCATATTAAACAAAATTGTTGATATTAGGACAAAAAAGCCCGTGTTAAGACGTAATATATATAGAAAGGCAAATATTAGACGTTTTTTTAAGTCTTTGTTTTGGGAAGTGTAAAATATATTTACTTCGTATGAACCGTTAATTCATATATGACATAATATATTTGCTGATTCTCCCAAAGTTTTATAGAAAATTAGATGTAAAAATTTTAACAGTATTTAGATAGCCAATTCGTTCAAGAAATTCTACTAAAAGGGTATAAATGGTTATAAACTCAATTATCACTTTTAAAAGTCTTCCTATAAATGAATTTTCTGCGCTATACCTATTGAAACCTAGTTGACCAATTATAGCAAATGGTATACTGGCAATATAGTCTAACATTAGGCCGATCCAAAAAAAGGGATTGAATGTTCTAATTAAAGCTTTTCTTGAGTCACTATTATATACCCCTATAGCCCTTTCAATAATGTCAGTTATTTGAGTTGGATCACTATCTATATTAGGTATAAACATATTTAATATTATATCTACATTTCTTACATATCCTCCAACTGCTGGAGCAGGATAATGTGTAAAAACAGTATAAGTACCTGAAGCTAGTATCATACTGTGTGCTTCTCTTAAAGTTAAGTTAATTTCTCGTCTTGCTTCTTTTGCTGTTTGGTTTTCTTCAACATCTGTTGATAAAAATTCTTGTCTAGTATTATTAAAATAAGTTACAACTTGTTCTCTAAATGCTACTAGTCTTTTTATTCTGTATTGATTTTCCCATAGGGGAATTTTTTTATAGTAGCGCATTGTGATCACCTGCTTAATATTAGTTTAAACAAATAACATAATTTAACAAAAGATTCTGAAACCCTTTTTTTAAAAATGTTTTTATGGATCAGCGCATGTTTCCATGTTGTGTTATGAAGAAAAGAATAAATAACTTCCAAAGAAACAGAAGGTAGACGTGAGGGAAATCATTTTGTATGTTATAGCATTATTTTCAAAAAAACTATAAACGCCTGGAAGCGGAAAACGACCATCTAGAATATGGTATTATTATTTAAAAGTAATATTTTTTGTAATATTTAAAGGATTTCCTAGATATTAGTTGAACTAGCTTATATTACTAATTAAAAAAATAGGACGTTAATATCTAGGAGGTAAAGTAAAATGCCATATGTTATTGCGTTAATTATTATTTTTTTTGTAGTAGGAGCGGTTTCAGATGGTTGCAATGGTAAGTCTGCTAAGGAAAAAAATATGGAATATAGAATGCAACAGGAAGATCGACAAAGGCAGAAGGAAGTTAGAGAACTTCAACGAGAATTAGAATATGAACAGTACAAAAGGGATCACCAATAAAATTAAGGGGATTCCTTTCTAAGAAAAAAGAAGCATCAAAGCCTGAGCTTCTTTACATTTCGTATTGAGGTTTACAAACTGTAGGATATAGATACTTCGTACAAATTGTGTTGTAAATAATAAAACTATGATCGCTTATTCTTCTAAAGCTTAAAAGGTTTTAAATTTGTCAAAATATATTTCAAGCAAAACCTTCTTTCTTATCGTATAATATTTGATGGGAAAGGGGGTGTTAAAAATGGCTGAAGTAGTTACAAAAGTTATAATGAATAATGGTGAAAAATTTACATTACATCAAGATCCGGCAGAAGTTATAGAAAAGTTTACTGATGAAAATGGTAAAATACTTGATAAGTTCATAGAAATGGGTGTGCTTTATATTAACCCTAAACATGTATCAATGTTGATCTATGAAGAAAATAAAGAAGATGAAATAAAGGAAGCATGGGGGTTGAAATAAATTTAAGATTGCCTTAGAAATATATAAAGTTTTAGACGCTTGTTAATTCAAGTGTCTTTTTTATTTTATGTTGAAGCAAAAGGAAAGTCCAGGTTATCATTTGATAATTTGAAGGGGCTTTTTTGTTTGCCGCAAGACAGAAAAAAACTTGCGGATAATGAGATTATTCCGCTAAACAGCGAAGACATTAGTAGGTGAAAGGCTCTTAATTTTTGTGAGTTGATTGTATGGAACATCATGAAGTAGCAAGTATTTTTCCATTAATGGAAGGTGAAGAATTTAATTCGCTGGTTGAAGATATTCGCCAGAATGGACAAAGGGAACCTATTTGGATATATAAAGGGAAGATCATTGACGGTAGAAATAGGTTTATGGCATGTCAAAAAATAGGAATTAAACCAACATTTAAAGAATGGAATGGTGAAGGATCTTTAGTTGCGTTTGTGTTGAGTTTAAATTTACATAGACGACATTTAAGCGAAAGTCAACGGACTATGATAGCGGCAAAAA
>CAZALZ010000055.1:0-2665 GCA_964486475.1 uncultured Gammaproteobacteria bacterium
AAAGCCTGGGCAGAAGCAGGCATCTACGCTCAGATTCTTAGTCTCTGGGCTTTCGTATGGTTTATCTCCTCTCCGTTAACTGCTATATATGTAGTAGTCAAAAAATATCACTTCGGTTTCCATTATAATTTATTCAATCTGATAACTCGCCTCCTTTCCCTTACAATCGGCGGCTTGCTCGGAAATGCACGTACGGCACTTATTCTTTTTTCACTATCAGGTATTGCGGTATATGGTTACCTTTGCCTGAAAATGATGTCTTATGCCGGAATTTCAAATTTTATTCTCTTCGTTCCTGCAGGAACCATTATTATTACCCTTAAAATCTTAGAAATAGACAAGATATTACTTGTTATCTTTTCCGGTATGATTGTCTGTCTTTACTATGTATATATATTGAAAAAGGATGCACAAATGAAAAAGATAATTAGAGAGTTCAGAAATTGAAGAATTCATTTAAACAATAAAACCTGAAAACTTAAAATCAGGCTTCAACTCAGGAAGCTCCGAGAAAGTCTGTTCAAGTGGACTAAAAGAGAACAATTCTTTTTGTTCGCACACTATTAAAAGCGATTTCCTTCTCCTATTTTTTAATATAACAAGTTTATATTTGACGATTTTCCAGGGTATGATCTTGAGTAATTATATATTACGTAGCCTCAGTTTGAGCCACCTCAGCCATGGAATGCATTACAATTCCTGTTACTGTCATATATACACCGGCAACAGATAGAAAAACCATTATAAGTATATACCATAAATGAAGACTTTCGATTCCAAAGACTAGGTCTTCAAGAAACTTCAAACCCATATAAAAACCGCATGTAGCAAGGGCAAAACCTGGCACTGCATAGAAGTATAGTGGCTTATTAGCCTCTATATCTCTTACTACACCTCTCAGTATTCCAAGAACATACTTGCCTGGAGCTTGCACTCTATCTTCAAATTTATAATGGGTACCTATTTCAACTTCTTTTACGCGAAGACCAGATTTGCATGCATTTAAAAGCATCTCATCTTCTTTTGCCAGATCATTGACATCAAAGTGTATCATATCTTTTGTAGAGGCTGCAAAGGCACGAAAAGGAGTTTGATAATCTCTAATTTTGCCAGATTTTTTATTGGAAAATCTGCCCAAAATCGTTTGCCCAACACGACGGTAAACAGGAGTGTTCCTATCCACACTATTTAAATATCGAGTTCCATTGACCACATCTGCAGTTCCTGTTACTATCGGGTCAATGAGCTTAGGGATGTCGTCAGGGTTATGGCGACCTCTTGAATCCATTGTCACAATTATATCAGCGCCGAGATTGACTGCAAATTTAAAACCTGTTTCGAGAGACGCACTTTTTCCTTTATTAGTCTTGTTTGTAATCACTTCAGCCCCAGCTTTTTTTGCTATCTCGGCTGTTTGATCTGAACTGGCATCATCAACCATAATCACCCTATCAGCATAGAGCCTGGTGAGAAGGACAATGCTTCCTATAGACGTTTCTTCATTGTAGGCAGAAAGGACAACTATGACATTTTTAGAGGCTCTGCTGATAGTACATTTATTTTTTTTATTTATTATTGACCCTGTGCCAATTTCCATAAGTAGCTGATCATTCATTCTTGATAACCCCCGTTGTATAGCTATACAAATATTTAGATTAAGTTAGTTATAAAAAGTTCTAAAAATCATTAAATAAGGAAGAGATTGAACCTTTTAAATATTACCGCAATATTAGTTTTTTAAAGTAAAATTTGGAAGATACATATATAAATTTATTGACAGTCGTACTTTAGAAAAAATAAAATACAGTGCGTATTAGTATGCTGCGACACTATACTAGTATAAATATAAAATAGGTCAATTGAAATAACGACTATTGAAGATACGTATTAACTGATAGAGTATAAAAATATAGATAAATAAATAAAAAGTAAGCTAGAGAATCAATAGTAAGGAAGCTCAACGTATAGGATTTCAGTCCCGCAAACTTATGGAACTTTTTGGTAATCCATTAAGAAATACCTACAATTTCAAAATTATATTATTCATTCTGGCGACTTGCCGCAATTTTTAATATAGAGAGCAGAGAAGTACAGAAAGTTGTAAGAGATAAAACAAACTGTGAAGTTTGTCTTACCAAAGAAGAGAATATTAAAAAGTGAAATATGCCTATTAGTATTTTAGGGAAGTAATTGAGCTGCTCTTATTAAAGAAGCATCAGCTAGAGAGGTTGAGAAAAAGATTCAGCAAAAAGAATAAAAAGGAAGCTGTAAATAAAGAGGAAAGTACTTTTTAGGACAATGGCAGACAATTGAGATGGATTGGAAAAGATGGGCACAGAAGTTGGAGACAAAATCTGAGTATTCACATCTTGGAAAAATACATCGAAAGAATAAAAAAGATTAGAAAAACATTTACTCACCTAAATGAAACTAAAAAGAGTATAATTTTTTAAAAGCTGGATGACCCGCATGACTGTAAAAAGAATTCCTTCAGATCTATTTATTATTATGGGGCTCGTGCTCCTAACAGATATCTTTGTGCTCACTCCTGGAATAAATGAAACAATGTTCCGGAATATACTTGGACTGCCACTTGTGTTATTTCTGCCAGGGTATGCTCTGATTGCAGCTCTTTTTCCTGCAAAATCTGATCTTGACGGGATTG
>CAZALZ010000055.1:2675-3699 GCA_964486475.1 uncultured Gammaproteobacteria bacterium
GCAGTTGTGCCATTAATAGGCCTTGGTCTCAATTATACCCCATGGGGAATCAGACTTCTGCCAATTCTCACAAGCCTGTCAGTATTCACCTTTATTATGTGTGGCCTTGCATATCTTAGACGTGCAAGTCTCCCAGAGAGTGATACTTTTGAAGTTTCTTTTAAAGCAGTAGCAATTTCACTCAAAGCCGAGGTCATGGAAACATCAGAATCAAGACTGGATAGAGCTCTCACGGTTTTCCTGATAATTTCCATTCTCTTATCCATTGCTACCCTTGCTTATGTGGTTGTGAGCCCAAAAGAAGGAGAACATTTTACAGAGTTCTATCTTCTTGGACCCGAAGGAAAAGCAGATAATTATACTACAAACTACACGATCGGGCAAAGTGGAACAGTAATAGTTGGAGTTGTAAATCATGAGTACAGGCCTGTAAATTACACAATGGAAGTAAAGCTTGAGAATAAATCACTGTTCCTTCCGGAAAATGTGAAGCATATCAATCTTGCCCATAATGAGACCTGGGAAGAGCCAGTTACTATTATGCCTCCTCTTGAGGGAAAGAATATGAAACTCCAGTTCCTGCTCTTTAATGACACTGAGAAAAGTGTACCTTATAGAGACCTTCATCTATGGGTAAATGTGACTGCACCAAAACAACTGAAAACTTAAACTTCAGGCGAGAAAAGCACAGTTATGAAGAGCTCTTAAATTTCCAGGTTACTAGCTTCTAGTACAGTCTTTAAGCTGCCCCTGCAGTTAAGAGCTCTGCAGTTAAGAGCTCTACAGCTAAAGAGTTTGAGACTATATAACTCAGTCATTCAGACTCGACTTTTTCAAAAAGGTTAGCTCTAATTGTATAGAAATCTTAAATAGTAAGCTGGAAACCAGCATGGCATGTGTCCTTAGGGCAAGAAACTGCCTTAAACCAACGGGAAAACTGCTGTTTAATTGACAGCAGCTTTCTTTTTTGATATTAGGAAGTAAACGTTCTTACAATCTATTAAATCAGGCTTTTTAACCCTTC
>CAZALZ010000056.1:0-3470 GCA_964486475.1 uncultured Gammaproteobacteria bacterium
CCCACTTTCCGCAGATGTCTGATAAATTTCACTATTTTTCCCGATATCGTTTTTTTCCACATCTCATTTCATTATTTTAAATTGTATGTCTCCGTTTACTCATCCATTTAAACCTTATAATATTCAGTAAAGGTTTTCCCTCTTGTTTTTTGGTAGCAACAATTGAGATCTCAAATAATCTCAATACTAAATTTCTGGAAATTTCTCCAAAAACGATAGCAAGAAAATTATTCATTTTAAGAGAACATCTGCGGAAAGACAGATAGATCGTGTTCCCCCTTGATGTTTTTACATACTAAGATAGACATCTCTTGTAACCAAAGAAGAAGTAAAATCATCAAAATCTCATTGTAAAAAACCAAAAAATTATTTTATCGTACTTTACTTAAGAAATCGACCATTATTGGCCTGATAAAAAATAAAATAAAGTTTTGTAAAATCTTTGGGAGCTGAGTAATTCTATAATTTCGAAAATATTTGAAAAATAGTTTAAACCTTAGTTCCCATATTTTAAGCGCATATAATCATTATTACGAATATATGATCTCAATTGATACCGATTTTGAAATCCAGTCAGAAAAATCATGTGTTTATATTTTAAGCGCACAATTCAACATCGGAGGACATTTATGCGCCGAAAAATGCGGAACGTAGGATCAAACTGTGGAAATATCATTTTTACACCACAACAGAAAAAGAGCATTTCCAAGGGATGAAATCATATAAATTTCATCCCTAGAATTGTAATGTTTGCAGTAATACTGAAATAAGTCAAGTTTTGATATGAGCTCAATTTCTATTTGTTGATGAATGTTAAAATTTATTTCTTGATTCTTATTTGGTATCTCACTATTTCAGCAATATCATTTAAATTCCATGGTCTGACATATTTGAACACGACATCTCCCATACATTCTCCTACACCTATTAACGTAAAAATCAGTTTTCCAGGTTGACCTGGGATACTACCTGGTATAACATGAGTGGCTTCGCCGTCAATCCAGATGTTATCTGGTTTGTCAGCAAGAGCACATACATAACCAGTTGATGCCGCAATGGATCGTAGAGTAATCTCTATTGGTATACCAGTATTGCCATTTATTTCTGGCATTATTGTTTCCCTTATACTACTTGACTCACATAACTCAAGAGTGTTTGTTTTTGCATCAATTGGTTGGAACTCTCCCGGATATGGATCCCCACTCGGCGTTCCTGCCCCAGAGCTTTGTGGATTAGTCACTACATAATCTTGTGTAACTCCATCGATTACCAAGCGGATGACCTGATAATAAACATATACACTAGTAATTCCATAATCATTACCCTGGAGTATAAAATTGAGGTCTACTTTTGCGTTGATTTTTTTTGAGTCCAAAGCTGTTTGCACTAGCTGGTCGTGTGATTGTTCTTTCTGATATGTAACAAACCAGTAATTAGCTGATGTTTTCTCGTCAAGGTGGTATACATCATAGATTGCTTTAAAATCATAGGTCTCAATTTCTGCGTGGATACTGCCTTGTGCCCAGGCCCCAGAGCCTATGGCTGCAACGCCAACATTACCAGCTTTTTGTTTACCCCTATAACACTCAATCTTGCTGTGTGTGCCTGAATCTCTAATTGTAGCGTTATTAAAATCTTTAAATGGTACAACTAAATTAAGTATTTCGACACTTACATTATCGGGTTGCTTTACTAATTGTTCTGCTTGCATATTTTCTAACCTTCTTTCATAAGTTGATTGAATGAGTTATGATTACATTGTGACACTTGGCTTTGAAAAAACCCACCATGCAAGACATAATAATTTTAATCGAGTTCATAATATCTAGTCAGTGATAATTATTCTCTCGCAAGTGCCTGTTTATGTTAATGAAGATGTTTTTCTTTGTAGGTCACTAATTCAAAAGACATATTTCAAACAATTAAAATGAGTCCTTTTAAGTTAAAACGTAGCTATTCTTTGGTTTTTAGCAGTGTGCCAAGAATTCGATACGAGCCTATCCCATAACTCGAAACTGCTTCTTTGAATCCCGAATTCGGAATAATCAATAAGTTTCTGATTACAGGCAATAGTTCTGAAATTTTTATCTCTATGAGGATAAAGTTGGTTTTGGTATGAGCTCGATAAGCGTTTTTTACATTAACTGTATAAGTTCCACAGCAATCTTTTGCTGTGAATAACGCTAATAAATGTACACATCTAAAAATAGATTATCTGCGTATCGTATGTTCGGCATGTACATTAAAAAACAAATGGAACAGATAAGAGGAGTAGAATAATGAGCTATAATATGAAAAGGCACCGAATTGCCACTACTATTTCGGAGAGACATTGGGAATTATTAAGAAAACATGCAGAAAAATTTGAAACACAACAAAAAGCCCTGGAAATAGCGTTGGAATGTCTGGAAAACAATTCAAAAAAGTATCCGGAATTAACTACTGAACAAAAATTCTGGTTGGCGTGTGAATCGATAAATTCGGTTTGTTGTGTCCAAAAAGGAGCTTTAAAAATACTAATGGAAACTGTTAATCTGGAGCGATTTGAGGAGTATGTGACCAAAAATAAACCCATAGAATGTGTAGTACAGTTGTTTCTCCAGAAGCCTCTTAACGAATGCAGTCTAAAAGAGGTTATAGATGGACTAACGATTGTTTTTGGAACATCCCACATGTTTGATACAGTAGACTACAAGGACAATGGAGACTACTATTTACTGGCACTAACTCATAGTCTAGGCCTTAATAATTCAAAATTAAATTTAACAACGTTCGAAAGTTTATTTAAAACATATGGAGCCAACTTCGAGAGTAAAATCTCCGAAAATACAATTTTTATGAAGGTATTTAAAGATAAATAAGGACTTACGCACTTAAGGTACAAAATCAAGTTCAGTAAACACTGTGATTTAGAATTACTTTTCAGACAGTTAAAGGCTTAATGCTATTGATTTCTCAGTTCAACTGCGTAAATCTTATCGTTCGTAATTGGCAGTGTTCGAAAATTCAATAAGGTAAGTGGATATTAATTTGATAATACGGGTCTTGCCTATGAGTTATTGAGAAAAACTCACTAATAAACTACTCACTAATATTTACTCAAAAAGATCTCACTAACGATTAGTACATGAGATCACGTTAAACATTTTTTGTATAGATCCTTGATAGATTATTTATTTCAAAATGAATTCATAAGTTAATGTTTTTTCACTGACCAATGAATTCATTTAAAAGCTTATTTTTGTGAGCGTAGTTGAATTGAAAACATTAGTTAGTACCCACCGCAAAATAACTTAGGCACCTTTTTACACTGTACTTAACTATTTTCATAAGCGTCTCCATCTATTTTGTTCCGTAATAATTATGCGTTGCCTAAGTTATTTCGTTGCGGGCACTTAGTTGATTTTCCCAGTTTAGTTGCATGTAAAAGCTCTGGAAACAGCTTCATCCATAGAATTGCAATAATTATC
>CAZALZ010000057.1:0-3422 GCA_964486475.1 uncultured Gammaproteobacteria bacterium
CAGGAGACGCAACAGGAGGAACCTACTCGGCAAGCGCAGCAATAACCATGACTGCACCAAAAACCGCTTTAGCACAATGGATAGGCGGAACCCCCGCGCCATCTGAACCAACAGCATACAACGTAACAATCAATGGACCCTACAACGAAGACGGCTCAGTAGCATCAGGCAACACCGCTATCTTTTATCTTTCATTTGCAAATAGTACAATCTATTCACATAATGTTACAAGCGGCGGTGGAGTCGCAGGGACATGGTATGTTTCAAGCACATCGCCTTTTGTTCAGTTAACCTACAACGCCAGTTCAACCAGCTCAACACTAAACTCAACTAGAGTCTACCGATTCGCCAATGGCGTACATGGCATAAACGACACATCCATCAACCTCTATATCTTAGACCCAAACAAACCAGCCTATCAATACACCTTTAGCATCTCAGACTACTTTGGCATGGTGGCGCCCTACATGGAAACCAGCCTCTCGCCAGACGGCACAAACAGCTACGTAGTTGAACGAGTAAACTTGGAAGAAGGCGGAGGCTTCGTAACCTTCGTCATGCAACAATACCAAATGTACACACTCTCCTTCATCTGCCAACAGGGAACTTACAGCCAAACATTCACCGCAAGCACCTTGGGCACGCCAGGGCAAAGCGTAATTAACCTAAACGTTTTGGCAGGAAACTTTGCATCAACAAACTCAACCTCCATAATCTCTGCTTCCGCCAACCGCACAAGCAGCACAGTAATCTACGCAACCTACATCGACCCTTCAGAAGCAACCACTTGGGTTTACGCAGAAATCAGCCACGTGCAAGGAACAACAAAAATCGTAGATTACCTCTCTCCAAACGTAACCAGCAGCGCAACCACTTTTACATGGAGCCTTGCAGACCCAAACACCGACTACACCGTAACCGTCTCAGCATACAGCGACGGGCAACCCTACGTGTTCACAATGGTTGTTCCCTCTGAAGCAGCAAGCAACCCATGGGCGGCAATCGACTGGGACACAATCGGGCAATACATACCAACCCTGCCAACAACCTACACTGGCTGGGGCGGAATAGACCCAACACAACTCTTAGCCGCCATAATCATCCTATTCGCTTTAGGCATCGGCAGCCAATTCAGCACAGGCGCATCCTGCATCATATCGTGGGTGCTGTCGGGGATTCTGTTGATGATGGGTTGGTGGCAAGGCAGCATACCATTATTTGTATTCAGCGGGTTCCTGTCGGTTTTGATTTTGGTGGACGAGTTCAAGCGCGGAAACTTTATGTTGTGATAAAATATTAAAATAGATAGTGCCTATTGCTAGGCTATACTCAACTTTACTCCACTTTTCTTTACGTAACTTCGCATCGCAATACTAGTCAATGCTAAACTGCTCTGCTACACTCTACTTGACTTCACATTACTAGGCTAAAGTGAACTGAACTGGTCAGTACAACACATGACGACACTAAACTTATCTGCGCTTCTCTTCTTCACTACTCTAGACTATACTCCACATTGCTCCTCTTTACAAGACTAAACGGCACTGCTCTTCTTTATGGCGAAAAGAGTTAAGGTTTTTTTTGCCTCAAACTCTGTTACTTGGAATCTGCCGAATTTTGGTCTATATGTGCCTATGCCTTTTGCTTTGCCTGCCGTCTCTAGCAATGTTTTTAGTGTTTCTGGGGCTAGTTCGTCTGGGTTGAAGACTGTGATGGTGAAGGTAAATTGCCAGTTGTCCCATCTTGGTCTGCCAATGGGTACTCTTCCGCCTGTTGCTGGTATGACTCCTGTTCTTACGTCTACTGTGTAGTCTTTGCCGTTTGGGAATGGGATTTCTTGTGGGTTTACTTGGATGTTGGTTTTCATGTCGTCTTTGAATGTTTTGCGTCCTGTTTTTACGATTGTGCTTCCTACTTCTATTAGTGCGCCTTCTATGTGGTCTGCTGGTTGATAGATTATTCCATCTGGTGTTTTGTATAGGCATTTTTCGGCTGCTTCTTTTGCGTTGAATAGTTTGCCTTTTGATTTTGTTTTTGGTTTACCAGCATCTTCTAGTGGGTAGCGGTTATGCATTAGCGGGGATAATCCTTTGATTGTTACTTGGTAAATTTGAGTTTTCTGTACCATTTATTTCACCTCCGTTAAAACTTCCTATTTTTCAATGATTGCTCTAATAGTTGATTATTTCCGGTTTTTGTTCTAAGTTCTTGCTCTTCAAACGCTTTCAATCTTTGCTCAGATAACTGTTCGTACCCATTCATCTCTTGCCTTACGTCTTCGGGTAATAGGTATTCTGCTCGGTAGATTTTTGTGACATCATTTATTTCGATTATTGTGGCTCCGAAGCTTGGTGTTACGTTTGCTGATTTTTTTGCCATGAATGGTGTTGTATATTGCCAGCATCCGTTTAGGCAGCCGTGGACTCCTGCGTCATCTTGGATTCCAAAAAACCTGTGCTGGTGCCCGCGTAGCAGAATTGTTGGTCCTTTTGTTTTCCTTTTTTGTGCGTCTGATTTTGATAGGGCAATTTCTCTTTGTATGTATGTTGATGGGTTTACGAGTGATCCTGTTCCTCCATGTGCTACTTGTATGCGTTCGTTCTTTATGTCGAACTCGAAGATGTTGCCTTTGTACTCTCCGCCTATGGCTTCTACAATTCGTCTGTCAATGCATGTGGCTTGTCCTTCTCCGCCATGGTATCCGCTTCCGTTTATTCCATAAATTTTTGTTTTCTTATCTGTGACAAGCATGGCGAATAATTCTTTTGCCATTTCAACTTGTTCATCTGTGTCGGTGCATAATGCGTCTACGCCTAAGCTTTTTACTTGGCTTCCATCTGCTACATCACCGATGGTTATTAGGTAGTCTGGGTTTTTGTTTTTGTTGCAGAAGTCCGTCCATGCGAGATATATCCAATCGAGAAACGCATTGGCGCGGTTTTCTGGTATGTGTTTTGGTGAGGCTAACCCGTAGATTGAGCCTATGTGGGTATCGCCTACAACTAATATTTTTGTTAACATAGCTATCGTACCTTTGGTACACTACTTAGGGCTAACACCATATAAGCTTTGCCATTGTGACTGTGCCATGCCTATAACAATCTTTTAAAGGCAAGCCTTTTAAACCGTCAAACAGATAATCTTTACAAATAAGTTACCGCTTCATGTATCTGGGTTTTTTCAAATGACCCACAACACAGAGACAAACAAACATCATTTACATAACAAAAACTTAGCTACAGCATTCTTCGCCATAATCATATTAACAACATTACTTGTTCCAGTAACCGCACAAATAGCCCCTGACTGGGGAATAGGCCCAGGATGGAACATGAGCACAACAGTAATCATCACCGCATCAGCAGGCGCAGGCGGAACAATCACCCCGCAAGGCTCGATAAGCGTAATTCAAGGTTACGACC
>CAZALZ010000058.1:0-3382 GCA_964486475.1 uncultured Gammaproteobacteria bacterium
AGCACTTATGACGGAATGGCAGCTCCTGGACTTAACATGCGCAGGTAAAAGCCGAATATTAGAAAATAAAAACTGATATATGTCTCTTAAAAAGAATAGGCTATGAAAGATAATTCTCAGCCTATTCTTTTTAAAGTTTCTTATTCTAATTTGTGCATTAAATAGCAGGTATAATTCTATTATTTCTCTATTTCAACGTGTAACTCTTACTTAATTAATGACTCTTCTTGACCTTATTAAGTGTTCCCGGAGATAATAAGCTCTTGAAGAACCAGTCTCAACAAGAGCATCTAATAGAGTTTTGCAAGAATTATAAAGCTCCTTTGACAAAATAGAAGTGTTCTCAAACAGTAAATAACGGCTTAAAGCTATCTCCAAGTAGAAAACAGTTTTTCCTGAAAATAATTGAGTTCCACCAATTTTCTCTTGGTGTTTAGAAAGTATTGATAATTCAGACTCAAAGAATATCTCAGGATAATGGAACATAAGGGAAGACATAGCTTCAAAAACATCTGGGTTTATTCCAGCATTAGCTACGAATTGTTTTATTGATTCCTTTCCAAACTGAATGTTATTACGTTCATGATCTGCATATTGACTATCTATATCAGCAAATAACATGTGACGAATTAATTCACGTTTGTCATCTACTTGTCGATGTCGAGATTTTTCTTTAGCAATATCAATTGCAATTTTTTGAACAGGCTCAGAAAGTTGCCTCCAGAACCACCAGTAGCGGTCTCTTTTTCCCGTCTTTTCTGCAAATATGTGAATCCATGATAATAACGAATTTATAAAACTGGGTGCACGACCACATCCGATTTGTAGTTTCTCGATGAATACCTGCTCTGTACTTGAATCTAATAAATAAAGTAAATAATTTGAAAAAGTTTGACTAAATTCCATTGGAAATTTGTAAGGGATTTCTATTCCATTTTTTTGAGAATTATATTTTGTTTCTTCAGTCTCAAGTAAAAACTCAAGTGTTTGTAAAAGAAGTGATATATGAAAGGGATCAGTTGATCCATTTGGAATAATTAAAAAAGAAGTTAACAGGTATTGTATATTGTAACAACGGAAATCAATATTATTGATATCGACTCCAACAAGTCCACGTGTCATTTGGTTTCGCAGATCATCAAGCCAGGCCTTTGATTTATTGGGATCAACATCACTATTCTGTTCAGAATTCTCACGTTTAGTAGTCACCATTCTTTTAAGACGGTATTTTTTTGAGTTCAAACGTGCATACTCGATAGCACCCATTATGCAATTTTGGGCAAAAGTAGGATCTCTCTGCCACAAATAGTCTCTGATACCGATAGCAGCTTTAATTCGGACATTCTGGTTTGCATGTGTAAGTGCGGTACAGATAGTTTTCTTCATAAAAATGATCTCTTCATCTTCTGACACAAAACCGAAAATTATCGGAAGAATCGAAGCAGATGCTGCTGCGCCATCATGGTCTTTTGTATCAACAGTTGCTAAAGTGTTTTCCGTATCAGCATTGTTGTAAACAGCGTGGATTGTTAATTCAATACACCATAATAAGTCTTCTTCATTCATTTCGCTGGAATGATCTCTTAAAAATATTGAAGCCGTTTTGACGATACTTCCGTATAGACTGTCAGCAAAAACGCTAGACTCTTCCCGCTTTAAAATTTCAAATAAATTTTTTGCCTCTTCAAGTGTATCACTCCAATTGGTGTAATACTCTCTATCAAGCTCTTCTTTTTTAAGAGTCTTTTCGGACCATAAATACAGCGACAGTAAACGATTATTTATATTTTGATTTTCTTCTGCCTTTTTTTGGCTTTCTTCAAGTTCAGGTTCCAGATCTGTAGTGAAGACAATCCTACTATTTTCAGTGTCAATCTCTGGCTTCCATCCTCGGCTATCGATCCGATGTAAGCGAAAACGCCAATTTTCATTTTTAAGGGTTTTAGAACGCAGCTCATCTAAAATAACAAATATGTCTTCTCTCAATTCTGAAAATTGAAGATATTGGATTAATGTTTCTAAATTCTTTTTTCGCCAAGGTCGCAAGGCTGACATACGTCTCTCTTTGTTATAAATCTCAGTAAGAAGATTACGATTCGGTATCCATTCAAATGGATCATTTTCTTTCTTTACTGGTTCTAGAGTTGAACGTGTTAAGTCGTAGTCATAGAATTCGGGAATTCGCAAGAGTGGCAGTGCAGCTTTTCCAAGTTTCTCTGGAAAACCTGTTGCTACCGAAGCAAGTACTGCTGTTGTTAAAACGGAATAACTATTCCTAAGAACGTAATCAAAAATTCTTTCAAGGGATTCTATGGGTTCTAAATACTCAGCGCAATAAATTAGCCAATTCTCAAATGCCATAAGAGCTGATTGTAATATATAAGGAACCACAGATAGCTCTTCACGGTAACCCGACCACAAACGTTGTGAGCAATATTGCTTAACTGAAGTTCCATCG
Source organism: uncultured Gammaproteobacteria bacterium (assembly GCA_964486475.1). Lineage (GTDB taxonomy): Bacteria > Patescibacteriota > Patescibacteriia > Patescibacteriales > WJLG01 > JBAZHE01. The sequence continues at coordinate 2,459 of CAZALZ010000058.1, forward strand.
TTTAAGGTAATTTCTACTTGTTTAATCTCAGATCTAAATACGTCAAATGAAATCGATGAGTTTAATTTAGGTGAATCCAAACCTGAATTTGCATATTTTTCAGCAGTTATGTTAAGCAGTTTAATTATAAAATCAAGGCCCTTTCTAGGGTGATAACGAATTAAAGATCTAAAAGGCTCTCTTGCTCCGCTGGGAGGAAAAAAATTGCAACCTGATTCATATTGATGTAAACCGAAGCATTCGTCCTTTTCTCTGTAATAATAATAACTAGAGTTGTCTTCGGTATTATCAGAATTATCAATTACCCACTGGCGAAAAGCAAGTTTGATAACTATGTCTGGAACATATTTGCACAAAAATGTTGTTTCAATCCCATTTAGAGCCATTTCAATAAAATCATCAAGATAAAGCAGTTGTTGTGCATCTATATTGGTAGCAAATAGATCCGCTTCAAGCATATCACTAAGTTCTTGTTGAATAGCCTGTACGACTTTAACAATAACTCTTAGGATTTTTTTCCAGTCAACCTCAGCCCCATATGTATCTTTGATTAAATTAAGCAGATAAAGTGCCAACAGACCTACTTCACGGGATGTTGCTGGAATATTTTTATCAATATGAATAGAAGAAGACCATTCTTCAAGTACAGCAGATAAGTGTGGTATAAGTTCTTTTGAAATACTCTCTCTGTTCTCAAATAAGAAGTGGATTATATCATCCCACCCATTTCCATGAGGCTTAAGATAAAGAGTATTTAAAATACCTAAATTCTCGTTTTTATCGCCAGATAATTGTTTTATTAAGTCTTGATTAGGTGTCTTACAAGAAGTACGAAGAATAAAGCAGAAACGCTTCAGAAGATCGCAATCGTTCTCGAAAAGTTGTTCTTTCAGCTCATTAAGAAATCCATACGGATTTTCGCTA
>CAZALZ010000059.1:0-3178 GCA_964486475.1 uncultured Gammaproteobacteria bacterium
AATACGTGGCCAATATGTTGTTGCGTATCGTGAATGATCAGGAAAGTGTCCAGCATATTTCCGATGCTTTTTTAAATTATGAAGAAAACCGGGTGGGTGAAGTGCGTCATGCTGCTTGAAAGCGCTAGCACGCTTGTGGAGTCGTAGAAAAAAAGGGCTATTGGCAAACGGTTTGAGAGTGTTCGAGAGCCGTTTGCCAAATCAGGTTCTTAGCGTTTTGTGTCTGTTTGCAAGGATCGCGCCCAGTTTGTCAGGGCCTCACAGACGGCTTCGGGTTGTTCAGGGATTAAGGCGTGGCCGGCATTGGAAATGACGGTAACCGTTACACGTTCACCCAGTTCGTTTCTAAGATAATTCGTGTATTTTCGCGGAACGACGGTGTCCAGTGCTGCCTGCAAATCCAGTACGGGCGCCTTTCCTGCCTTGAAGAATGAATCAATTGGTGTCGCATGCCATGCATCCCACTGCATTCTTTTGGTCTCTGGATACCAGCCCTGAAGCCAGGAATGACAGTCATTGCCAGGGGCAAAGAAGGCTTTATTCAGATGGCTGACTCTTTCTGCTTCACTAAGAGCCAGATTTCCACTTTGGCTGACTGATACCAGGATATCTGGTGGAATAGATGGATCGCCTGAGGGTGTTTTACCCGGAGAGCCGGCCAGTAGGGCAACACCACGAACAAGATCAGGAAACAGGGTTGCGGTCATGCGTGCAATGAAATTGCCCAAGGCGTGCCCGGCAATAATACATGATGAATGGTTTTCGGCTTTTATGACTGCCGCCACATCTGCCGCCAGATTTTCCAGGGTAATACCCGTCATGGGGCCCTGGCTGGCACCAATGCCCCTTGGATGCGGACGTATTACCTTGAATCCTTTTTGTTCCATGAGTAATGCCAATTCGTCAAAATCGGCCTGTCCTCTTCCCAGTGACGGTAAAAATAAAATGGGCGTGCCAGAGCCCTGTACCAGATATTCAACCGATACCTGATCGTAGCTGGTTTTTTTTATGGTAGGAGACATTGAAATTTCCCGTTCCTGCTAAAGAAATATCCCGCATAGCCGGAGACTGTCTATGCGGGATCAAACTGATTGTTTATGATTAAATTAAAAAATGTTATTGCGGCTCAATGCCGGCTTCCTTGATCATTTCGCCCCAGACATCCAGTTGGGCGGCTACAAATTGCCCGAATTCATCCGGTTTGGAACCGAACGCATCAAACCCCATATCGGAGAGTTTTTTGTAGACCTCGGGGTTGGCAATGATTTTGTTTATTTCTGCATTTAGGCGCTCAACGATGGCAGGGTCCATATTGGCGGGGCCGAAGAAACCCATCCAGGCACTCAGGTCAAAGTTATTGATACCCGCTGCCTCCATGGACTCCAGCTCAGGTGCGATGGCGCTGGGTTTGGCACTGGCGACCGCCATTGCCTTGATCTTGCCGGATTGGATATAGGGCAGGCTGGAGGCCAGATCATTGAACATGACATCTACCCGGCCACCCATCAGGTCGGTCAGGGCATTGGGGGAGCCTTTGTACGGTACATGCAGCATATCAATACCCGCCCTTTTGGCAAAGGTGGCACCAGCCAGAATGCCTGTGGCATTGCCACTGGCATAGGTGACTTTACCTGGGTCTTTTTTGGCCATGCCAACCAGATCCTGCACTTTGTTGACAGTTATATTGTTATTGGCAACCAGGACAAAGGGAAGATTACCGATTCTTGCGATTGGCGTGAAGTCTTTGATGGGATCATAGCCAACATTTTTCAGCAACCAGGGAGCCGCTGAAATTGGGGTGTTGGTGGTAAGAAAAATGGTATGGCCGTCCGGCTTGGCATTAACCACGTATTTTGCACCAATTGTGGCGTTACCACCGGGTTTGTTTTCAACCACAACGGTTTGCCCCAAAGCGTTGCCAAGCTCCGAAGCAAAAATCCGTCCGATGGAATCAGACGTTGTGCCTGCCGGAAAGGCAATGACCAGACTGATGGGTTTATTGGGGTATTGTGAGGCATTGGCCTGGGCCGAACCTAGCGGCGCAAGTGCGATACAGCTGGCAAGGCCAAGCAGGGTAAGTATTTTCTTGTAAATAAACATGTAAAGTCTCCATATTATATAGTCATAAAGTTCGCAATATGAACATATGTTCTTTTTGTGAACTTATGGTTATTATAAGGAAATATGAAGCGGTGTCAATGGCGTAATGCAAAACGCCTTGTCTGCCATAGAACGTTTGGCAGACAAGGCGTGGATTTTGCAATGGGGTTTTTTGTATCAATAATGTTTTATCGTTCAGGCCGCCTTTTCAACGGCTTCATAACCATGGCTGGCCTTGATCAATTCCCTTGAATAGGGTGCTTTGGCTGATTTGGCAAATAGTACGTCGGGCGTCATTTCTTCTATGATGACACCCCGGTTCATGACTGCCAGCTTGTCACACATATGGGCAATGACCGCCAGATTATGACTGACCAGAATATAAGTAAGATTGCGTTCCTTGCGCAAATCGTCAAGCAGGTTCAGTATTTCTGACTGCACGGACACATCAAGGGCTGAAGTCGGTTCATCCATGACCAGAATTTGCGGTTCGGTAATTAAGGCCCGGGCGATAGCAACACGCTGGCGTTGCCCTCCTGACAATTGATGAGGAAAACGGTAGCGAAAGCTCCGGTTCAGGCCGACTTCTTCAAGACTTTTACATACTCTGGTTTCAATATCCGTGAATTTTTGAATGTATAGCGGTTCAGATAAAATCCGGTCGATGGAGTGTTTGGGGTGGATGGATCCATAAGGATCCTGGAATACCATTTGGACTTTACGATAAAAGGCTTTGTCACGTTTATGATTGACTAATGGTGTGTTTTCAATTTCAATTGTTCCTGCGTGCTTGTTCAGTCCCATAATGGCTTTCAGGATGGTGGATTTTCCTGAACCGGACTCTCCGACCAGACCGTAACATTCACCGGCAGCAACCTTGAAGTTAATATTATGCAATACCTGATTGGCACCGAAAGACACATTCAGGTCTGACACATTAATCATTACCTGACTCATTCAAAACTCCTTAGATTTTCGCGATTAAGCACTTCAAGTCGTGGCTTCTTATGATCAAGGCTGGGTACGCAGTTAAGAAGACCTTGTGTATAAGGGTGTTTTGATGCATGCAATTCAGAAG
>CAZALZ010000060.1:0-3103 GCA_964486475.1 uncultured Gammaproteobacteria bacterium
CGCAGAATGCGGGTCGGCTTGACCGAAATGTTAGAGCCAGAAGCCAAAACGGGTAACCCTAACTTGGCGACGGGCACGAACTGCGAAAAAGCACAGCGCCACCGAGGCGGCGAAGCACTACGAAAACGATAGCTGCTTGTGCTTGCTATGCAAGGGCTGGAGGCCAAAAAGACTGGAAAAAGACGCACAGCCAGCAGGCGAAGCCCGGGGAAACGGCAAACCAAGCGCTGAACAACGCTTGAGAAATTGAAAGCCGTTTTAATAAGCATGGGCGAAATAAATGGGTTTTCAGTGGTGCTAACGCCCAGGTTAATCGGTAAAAATGCGGAGCATTTTTGTCCGCGTTGAACCGATAGTTAGACCTCGCTTCGAATTTTAAGAGAAAGCTTTTCCTTGGGTGACTCGGAGGTAGGGGCGGTATATGAATGGAATTTTGTAAACCCCTTCATCTCTCGCTGCCCGTTGTTCGAAGAAACCAACAAAAACCAATTCTGCGGCAATCAGCTTCGTCTCATCAAGGGGTTTCCCCCAAAGCGCTGCAAGCGTATCAATTTTTTGCTCGGCTTTGCCGCCGTCTAGTTTTGATACATATGGCTTTAAATGAGAATTTTCCGCGAATAAGTTTTGCTCAGTTTTTACTTTTGAAACCTCTACAGTGGCAGCCTTTATGGATGGGCGGCCAAATATGTTTGGCGGTTCATTTTTTCTTGTGCCGATTGAAATGGCTTCTTTTTCACAATTGATTATCTCGTTGTGAAAGTGTATGACTTCTCTCGGGGCTGCATTCCCCAATCCATCTCTGACTCGATTGAGAATCCAATCGAATGTGTCGGATTGCTTTTCACCGATGTCAACCTGCTCCGGAAAAATTTTATAGTAAAGCGCACGTTGCTCGGCATGGCTTCGCTCAATAGCCTCAGAATTAACTTTGTATTTCTCAGTGATTTGAGGGTTTCGTATTGCTCGCATAATTATTAAATTCAGCAAGCTTTGGGGAGACCAGCTAATGGTTGTGGTTCGAGTTATGTGGCTCGACTCCCGGAAACCCTCGTCAGTAATTCGCTTCCATATGTCGTCCCGAAGGAAGATCTTGAGGCTTATAGCCTCAAGATCTTCAATGTCTCTATATGTCTTAAAGAGTGCGCGAAGTGCATTTTTTTCTAGTTCGGCATCTTGGTCAAATGCCACATCAAGTCGATCGAATAAAATCCAGAATCGCAATGATTTTCTAGCGAGGTAATTGTTTAGGCTTTCAAGTAACTCATCAACCGATGAAAATCCAAGCTTGTGATTTTCGGTTGTAGGTGTCCTGAATGTAATTTTTCCTGTTACTGAACCATCCAACGTTGCTCCACCCTCAATGGATTCAAAATTAATTAGGCGTCGAGCAAAGGACATTGCTGAATTAACTAATCTCTTTAGGGTGTTTTTTTCCTCGATTAGCCCTGCTTCAATTAATTTATTCTTTACTTCACTAGCCTCTTCGTTGCAGCTGCCGTCTTCCAGTAGCTGCTGAACTATCAATTGACAGAGATAGATCTTCCATAGGGTAATAAACTCCACCTCTGTGGTTGGGGGTGTATTTTTAATCTCTGAAAATACTGTTTGGCCGGTAGGCTTCTCTGCTGAAATTAAAGTTGTTCCTTCATTTTTCAGTTGCTCTGCGTGCTTGAAGAGGAGTGTGTATAGCGCACTTTTGCCAGCCCCCTTTGATCCGAAGACTATGTCCGCCTTGCCGCCTATGACTTTGTCCCAGTGCTCTGTTTTAATAAAATAAGCGGAGAGATCTTGCGACTCGTTCTCAGCGACGCGGTCCCCGAAAGTGATGTTTAGTGATTCGCTCATATATCGTACGATTTTTTATTGATGGTGCGGGTTGTTCGTCGGGAAGCACTGCGTGAGGTCTAACAGGCAAGGTAAGCCGATGCCGAAGGCGGTCGGCTTGACCGATAAGTTAGATAGCCTCCATTTACAACGAAGATAAGGCCGTCTTCAAAGCTTGGACTAGACTTTGTGCTTCAATGTCCCCGGCCATGTGAAGCTCTATGCCATTTTCAATATTTACTGCGTGAGGAATGAATGATGACCCTTGGTCATCCAATGTAATGCGAAACACTAGCCCGCCTCGGTCTTCGTCGTCTTGGCTTTTGAATACTATGACCGATACTTTCCCAATAGCGCCACCCTCAAATGGAACTTCAACTTTATGGAAAATCTGTGTGGATGCGCGCGAATCGATATGTTCATCATCTTCCATGCGCCCCAAAATTTCTGGTGATTGCATTTCTTCTCCTGTGAATTATTTCAGAAAGATATTGTTTAAGCAGGTTATTCATCTTATGGCTTCGGAAGGCGTATAAAGTTTAACCCCTTTGTATCGAATAGTAGCTGTCATGAATCCTGGTGATATAACGGAAACGGGCTCCCCAACTTTTAGCAGCATGCACTTGCCGGAACCCAGTAAGTGCATCATTCCAGACCGGTCATTTTTGTTTATGTATGTGAGAAGCTCATCAAGCAGGTCTTCACTAACGCAGCCAATTAATCCTCTTTTGATTGTTTCCGCATGAGCAGTGGCCGAAATAAGCAGTGTTGTGCTGAGGAAAGCAACCGACACAATGTGTTTAAATTTCATAATTCACCTTTCTAACGAATAAGCTAAGCCGACCGCAGTATGCGGGTCGGCTTGAGCGCCGGGTTAGAAGCAATGTTAGGTACGAGATAAAACAAGCTTACCTCCACTATTGGAGACGATTTTGTAGTTGCGCAAGGAGTTCAGCGCTCCCACTCCACCGGCTGCCACTGCGATGCTGACTGCAGAAACTGCTGCTGGAAGCCCGAGCACAGAAACTGCACCAACGCCAACAACACCGCTTACTGGCGCGCCTGCACCACCAGTGCCGAGAACAACAATGACGGCGATACCAATTGCCCCAATAGCAATAGCCCAAGCAACCGTGCCTGTAGCTTTGATTCTCAGGACTTTCTTCTGAAGGTCACCTTCAATTTCGATGGTGTCCTGTTCTTTTTTAAGCGCTTCGCCAAGATCTTTCTCAGTTGTTATTGCCATAGTGATTAATTTTTCATGCTAACGGGCGAGGTA
>CAZALZ010000061.1:0-511 GCA_964486475.1 uncultured Gammaproteobacteria bacterium
ACTGGTTTGTATTAAAGTCGTTTTGAGAAGAAATTTTTTTAAACTCTATAAATTATCTTGACATCAGGTATTTAATTTTTTGTACTGTTTGTTATATTTAATAAACTTCTTATATCAGAGTCGTTTTATTTTCAAGGCAGTGTATCTTCCTAAACGAAGAAAGGAAGTCCTCAAGTTTCAATTAAAATCAGCAGTCTCTTCCGGATGTCAGAGGTTTTTTTCATGGAACTTATAAAAGTTGTAGAAATTCTCGAAGAAATCGCACCACCTGAACTTGCTGAAGGTTTTGACGAAGGCAGGATCGGGCTAATTCTCAACCTGGAAAACAATATAGAAAAAATTGCAGTTGCCCTTGATGCCAGTTCTTATGTGCTTAAGAAAGCTGCAGAAATGAGAGCAAATCTTCTGGTTACCCACCACACCCTTATTTTCCATCCGATAAACAAAATCTCAAAATCCCTGGCTGAATCCCTCAGGTTTGCCCTTGATAACGGGATATCCCTTTACAGCA
>CAZALZ010000061.1:521-3085 GCA_964486475.1 uncultured Gammaproteobacteria bacterium
AAATTATGATAGGGCCAAAGGAGGCATTAATGACGTGCTTGCTGCAAGGCTCGGGTTAAAGAATCTCAAAAATGTGGAAGTCGGTAGAATAGGAGAGGTCGAACCCTGTACTTCGGCTGAACTGGCTTCCAATGTCTCGGAGACCCTGCAAACGCCTGTTATATATGCCGGAGAAAAAGAGGAAATAAGGCGGGTAATGGTCGTCGGCGGCAGTGGTTTTGCAACTGAGTTCCTTGAAATTGCAAGGGCAAATAAAGTTGATGCCTTCATATCTTCCGAACTTAAGCATAATATTCTCCGCGAGTATGAGGACCTCTGCCTGATTGATGCCACTCACTATGCCACTGAAAATCCGGGCATGGAGGCTTTATGCTCCAGACTGCACAAAATTTCCGGTCTCGAAGTGGAGTTCATCGAACAGCCTTCCGGACTCAAGGCGATTGATAAAACCTGAACATCTTTCCGGATTCTAGCCCAGGGAGGAAGATCCTGAAAAACTCAAACTAAAAATAATACTTTAACTAAAATAACCTACTAGTTAAAATAATACTTTAACTAAAATAATTTACTAATTAAAATAATACTTTAACTAAAATAACTTACTAATTAAAATAATATTTTAATTAAAATAACCTATTAATTAAAATAACCTATTAATTAAAATAATGCTATTATTAAAATAATTGAAAATAAGTTTACGTGAAAATGTAGATTACAGCAAAATATGTTCCAACTCAGTGAATGTAGGAGTAATTCTAATATGCCAGAGAAAAAAGACCAGAGTAGACCGAATAGAGGGAAAAAGGATCAAAACAGACCGGATGTAGGGAAAGAGAATCAAAGCAGACAGGAAGAGCTCAGCGAGGATTCCCTGGAATCAATGCTTGTAGAACAGTCAAAAAATCAGATTCGTTCGGATTACCGGCGAAGTCTGGGCAATGAATATCGTAGAAGATACATGGAATGAACTTATATGTAATGAATTCGGAGTATATGTAATAAATTCAGAGTGGATTGAATTCAGAGTGGATTGAATTCAGAGTGGATTGAATTCAGAGTGGATCTCTCTTCTTCCAGCAAATCATTTTTAAAATATTCATATGTTGTTTTCTTCTTTCTTTTGCTTCAGTTTATCTAAAACTTCACCAGGGTTTCAGTTTAACTTGATCTATAATCTTTAAGGCCTATTGGCTTAGTTGATATCCTTTTTCACAGCTTTCCGACATAATATTTCACAGCTTAAATTCTGTCTCTGGTTTCAACTGCGTTCAAATAGCTCTCAATATGTTCACGTACCATCTGCACTTCTTCAGTCTCTGGCATTGAATACAGAATTGTCTCAAGATAACCGTGTTCTCTGAGAAGTGCAAAAGCTGCAGGAAAACTAATGTCAAAAATCCAGCTCAGGCGAAGGAATTTAATGTCATTCAGGTTTTTTACATCTGCAAGCTTTGCCATCCTGTTATTCAGGAGATCCACAACTATATTTTCCGAACATCCGGGCGTATCGGGAATATTGAGTTCAAGAGCTGGATTCCTTAACTCTTCGTCTTTCTCATAATCTTCACTCACAAGCTTCAGGATATCCAGCTTATCGGCGTCCCGGATCAATTTTAAATAAAAAAGAAATTCTCTGGTAGTTTCTGTGCATTCGGGAATTTCCATACGATTATGATATCTCACAGCTTTCAGGATTATATCTTTCTCTTTCCGAGATAGAATGGAAAGAATTCCGGTATTTTCCAGGATTTTTACGCCAAGCAAGGCATGATCTTCAGATTCTGAGTCTTTGAACGTCCTGTATTTAGTAAACTGTTCAAAGCGGCCCAGGTCGTGAAATAAAGCTATTGCTTCAGCGAGCCTGCAACCTTTCTCCTCTACATTTTCCGCTTTGGCAAGTAAAAGGATATTTTCACATACTCTCTTCGTATGTTTGATTTTTAGCTCAACGTTTTCCTGGATAAAGACCTCAGGAGAGGAAAATTGGTCTACGTAATCCAGAAACCATTTTTTGAAAAAGTCCATGTCTTCCTTCTGCATGTTTTTTCAATAGGAGTTTCAATGTATAATATTTTCGTATATCTACGAAAGCTTTGAGGCTATAATTTAATCGTTAATCTTAACCTTTACTGTTAAATATATAGTGTGGAGTTTATAGTATTAGTTTTAGTCTTTATTATTTAATATTGTTTTATTAATTTTATTTTATTGTCACAATGTTTTTTAATTTCCTATTTATTATTTCTCTAACCATAATAACTATTGAGTTTAATATTATGGCGATCATGTAGATCTTTTTAAACTCCATAAATTTTATATGGATAAACTCCTTTAATTAAGTGATGATGAATGAAACGGATTTCTTAAACTGTATAAATTATTCATGTGGAATACAAAACGATTTTATTTAGTTACTTTTATTCTTTAATTGTTCGCGCTTACGCAGGTATAGAGGCAGTACAGAATAGTGAGTGTAATGATAGTTTGAAACTCTTCATGAAAAGTCTTCATAAGAACTCATTAGAATAAACCGGGGTATTTAATGAGCTCAGTAAAAAAAAATA
>CAZALZ010000062.1:0-3066 GCA_964486475.1 uncultured Gammaproteobacteria bacterium
GAAGTATCACGGGTTCCAGGCGAGGATGTACAGGAAAGTGATGGAAAAATAATAAGGTTGTGGTTTTGTCTGTTCCACTTTAATGGAGCAGGCTTCTTTTTTAAATTTTAGTTTCTTCAACCGTTTTTCTGTTTTGATTATTGTTTGCTTGGAAGTAAGTTTTTTTGATTTTCTTATCAGCAGATAATGTTTTTAAGACCACGTTCTATACCCCGGGCTCTCAACGCTCGACGAAGGAGAGCGGTTTTTTCTTAATGAATTTAAAAGCGGAACTACTGTAAACTTCGAGTTTTTCAAAACAGTCAGCTACTACTACGCATAAAAATCTCTCAATCGATAAGATCTAGATTGTGTCTCTCTTCTTCATGGTCTGAATAGAAAAGAAACCATTTTAAGCTTTGAATTTTATAAGAGTTTATGGTGTTAGGCAGTTGATAGATCAAGTTCCAATTTCATATCCCATAAAGAGGATTACAGATGCTACTATTGACGGTGTTTCTTCCTTTTTGGGAAAAATATGTATGCCTGCAGCAGAAGAAGCTGGCTTATTGCTAAGAGACCAAGTTCATGTTTGGAGAGCAGGAAACATTGTCAGGATTATAGAAAAATCTAAAGGACTATTGGATTTTGATCCCATTACCTTTGAATTAAAAGCATCTCCTCGAGTTATTTGGAAAATACTTGAAAATGGTTCATGGACTGAGGATGAAAAACTTCAAAGTATGTGGGCTGGGCTTTTGGCATCTAGTTGTACAGAAGACGGAAGAGATGAGGGTAATTTAATATATATCGACCTTTTGTCTAGAATAACTCCTCAAGAGGCTCATTTCCTGAATTATATCGGTGAAAAATGTAGCAAAAATCGAGATGTTCTTCATTTCGATATTACTATTTCAGTAAATCCAGAATTTGTTAAAAAATTTCCATATTTTGCGGACTTTGTTCATTTAACTCGTGAACTCAATCATATAGAATCACTTGGATTAATCAAACATCTAAATATCTGGGAGGGTGATGGAATTAAGCCTCATGCTACTATGGAAACTACTAAAGTTGCTCTAGATCTTTACGTTAGATGTGAAGGATCTTTACTGCCAACTAAAAAATATTTTGCTCAGTTTTTTGAAAATAATCCATAAATCCTTTAATCTCATTTCAAACACAGAATCCAAGCTTCAATCTTAATCGAGCATATCTATACACAATAAAAAAACACTTAGATCTAAAAACCTTGCAAAGTGACCCTTCTAAAACTGCAAAAATCACAGTTTTTCAATTTCGCTTTGCTTAACTTTATCTTAACAAACATGTTCGGGGTAGAGTTAAGTAGACCGCTGGCAGGAAAAATATATTTTAATTGAATTATCAAGTCCCAGGAAAGGGTTACAGGTACAGTGAAAGTGAAGCTCTACAAAGGTGCTCTCACGATCCTTGCCCGCAGCTCACCGAATGCGCTTTATTCCGAGGACCTGGTTTCGTTTGACAGCCAGACAATTGACCAGAAGGATGCAGAAGGGTTTGCGAAGTATCACGGGTTCCAGGCGAGGATGTACAGGAAAGTGATGGAAAAATAAATTGAAGGTTTTGTCTGTTCCTTTTAAGGGGAATGGACTTCTTTTTTTAAATTTAGTTTTTTCTAACCGTTTTTCTGTTTTGATTATTGTTTTCTTGGAAGTAAGTCTCTTGGATTTTCTATAAGCAGATAACATTTTTAAGATCTACTTTTATATCCCGGGCTCTCAACGCTCGACGAAGGAGAGCGGCTTTTTCTTAATTAATTTAAAAGCGGAACTAATGTAAACTTAAAAGTTTTCAAATAGTCAGCCACTACTACACATAAAAATCTCTCAATCGATAAGATCTAGATTGTGTCTCTCTTCTTCATGATCTGAATAGAAAAGAAACCATTTTAAGCTTTGAATTTTATAAGAGTTTATGGTGTTAGGCAGTTGATAGATCAAGTTCCAATTTCATATCCCATAAAGAGGATTACAGATGCTACTATTGACGGTGTTTCTTCCTTTTTGGGAAAAATATGTATGCCTGCAGCAGAAGAAGCTGGCTTATTGCTAAGAGACCAAGTTCATGTTTGGAGAGCAGGAAACATTGTCAGGATTATAGAAAAATCTAAAGGACTATTGGATTTTGATCCCATTACCTTTGAATTAAAAGCATCTCCTCGAGTTATTTGGAAAATACTTGAAAATGGTTCATGGACTGAGGATGAAAAACTTCAAAGTATGTGGGCTGGGCTTTTGGCATCTAGTTGTACAGAAGACGGAAGAGATGAGGGTAATTTAATATATATCGACCTTTTGTCTAGAATAACTCCTCAAGAGGCTCATTTCCTGAATTATATCGGTGAAAAATGTAGCAAAAATCGAGATGTTCTTCATTTCGATATTACTATTTCAGTAAATCCAGAATTTGTTAAAAAATTTCCATATTTTGCGGACTTTGTTCATTTAACTCGTGAACTCAATCATATAGAATCACTTGGATTAATCAAACATCTAAATATCTGGGAGGGTGATGGAATTAAGCCTCATGCTACTATGGAAACTACTAAAGTTGCTCTAGATCTTTACGTTAGATGTGAAGGATCTTTACTGCCAACTAAAAAATATTTTGCTCAGTTTTTTGAAAATAATCCATAAATCCTTTAATCTCATTTCAAACACAGAATCCAAGCTTCAATCTTAATCGAGCATATCTATACACAATAAAAAAACACTTAGATCTAAAAACCTTGCAAAGTGACCCTTCTAAAACTGCAAAAATCACAGTTTTTCAATTTCGCTTTGCTTAACTTTATCTTAACAAACATGTTCGGGGTAGAGTTAAGTAGACCGCTGGCAGGAAAAATATATTTTAATTGAATTATCAAGTCCCAGGAAAGGGTTACAGGTACAGTGAAAGTGAAGCTCTACAAAGGTGCTCTCACGATCCTTGCCCGCAGCTCACCGAATGCGCTTTATTCCGAGGACCTGGTTTCGTTTGACAGCCAGACAATTGACCAGAAGGATGCAGAAGGGTTTGCGAAGTATCACGGGTTCCAGGCGAGGA
>CAZALZ010000063.1:0-3050 GCA_964486475.1 uncultured Gammaproteobacteria bacterium
AAAAATTTTCAGCGCGTGCTAAAGTAATCACTTTTCAATCATTATTGTTATTTCTCCTGCCATGACCCAGTTAGTGCCTGTTCTTTCATTTGCCCATCAGCTCTTAAAAAAGGTGGTGCAGCCGGGTGATGTGGCGGTGGATGCCACTATGGGTAACGGACATGATACAGTGGTGCTGGCCCAATGTGTGGGGGGCAGCGGCAAGGTGTATGCGTTTGATATACAGGAGCGGGCCTTGCATAAAACACGGCGTCGCCTGCAGGCAGCCAGCCTGGATGATCAGGTTGCGTTGATTTGCGAAGGCCATCAGCATATGCATAAGCATGTGCGGCAGGCCTTGTCGGCGGTGATTTTTAATCTGGGCTATTTGCCGGGTGGCAACAAGGCGCTGACTACCCAACCGGATACCACGCTGGCCGCCATTACCCAGGGCTTGGACTTGTTAACTCCGCAAGGTTTGTTATTGCTGGTTATTTACCCGGGCCATGAGCCAGGCAGAATAGAGCAGGAAGCCATTGAGGCTTTGGTAACCGGTCTGGACCAGCAGTATTTTCAGGTGTTGCGCTACCAGTTCATCAACCAGAAGAATAATCCTCCTTATTTGCTGGCTATCGAGAAACTGCCGGTTTAGAGGTGTGACAGGGTTTCCTGGGCAGACTGCGTGAGTTGTTCTTTGAAAGCGGTCCTGGCCTTGATTAAATATTCATCATTGAAATGGGCAATTTTTTTATTGCTTCTGCCATCCTTGATCTGGCTGATGATATAGCTGCCTCTGGCGCAATGCCGAAGAATCAGCAAGTCATATTGCAGGGCGCTCTTGGGATTGTAGTGCTTGAAGATTTGGGGGATGCCTTCTTTCAGGCCTTTTTCACTGAGCCAGCCAGAGCGGGAATAAAATTCGGGATTGGCCTCTTTTTGGCACGGTAGGGCCAGGTTTATATAGAAAGGATTGTCTTTATGAACGCGGTCATCAAAATTTCTGTACAAATAGGCTTGTTCCATAGGACACCCATATAAATCAAAATGTTATGTGGGCATTATCCTTGGCTTGTGTTAAAAAACGGTGACAGTTTCCAAGTGGAAACGTTTTCGCGGCAGGTGTTGCATTGTTGCCTGCCGCGTTTTATTGTTGGCTGGACAGTCTTTTCCCTTGCGGGAGCGTGGGAACGAGGGGTATGTTGCATCTGGCGGGGGCTGCCTTGTTATAAGTGCGGGCAGGCAGCCTATTCGCCAGCGCATCAGGCCGGTTTTTTCAGGGATGCGTGATAGTGTTCGACATAAGCTTCAAAGCTTTCGGTGTCGGATGCTTCCAGCTCTTTTTGCTCAAGAATGGAGTCTTGGGCCATGGTTTTGAATTGCTGGTCCACTTCGGGTGGCAATTCGGCAAATCGTAGTTCATCCGACTTTTCCTGGCTCTTCAGCAAGGTATAGTCGTGCAGGCTTAAGCCGCTTTCACGCAGTTCGCTCAACAGGCGGGCAGAAGGGGTAAGCCCGGCGTTGTCCAGTTTCTGGCGCTGCAATTCTACGGCAGCACTGTATTGGGTTGTACTGTAGGCAATATCAAGTTCTTTGGCATAAAGATTTACCTGGTCCAGGATCTGGTGTCCCCAGTCTTGCAGGCTTATGCTGTTGCCTTCGTTATTCAGGGTCAAGCCCGGTTTGCGACCGTTTTTCACTACATGTTTGAAATTGTCCTGGCAGATTTCACAAGGGCCGTCAAACGGTAAGCAACGGCTCTCATTGACTGCGCAGAAAAGCAGGAAGGCATCCATGAAGTGACAGGTGGTGTCGGCAATGCCAACCGGTTCAAAGGGATCGATATCCAGGCAGCGGACTTCAACATACTGTATGCCGCGCTCCATGAGTGCGGTTACCGGCCGTTCTCCGCGTGCCGTGGTGCGCTTGGGACGAATGCTGGAATAGAATTCATTTTCTATTTGCAGGACATTGGTGTTTAGCTGAATCCATTCTCCGTCACGGTGTGTGCCAATCTTTTCGTAGGCAGGCCAGGGTTGGGTGACCGCATTGTACATTTTGCTAACAAAAGAACCTAGGTCGTTGTAGCAAAGGGTCAGGGCTGCCTGCGCATCATTCTGGTAGCCCAGGTCACTCATGCGAAGGCTGGTGGCGTAAGGCAGGTATAGTGTGTCGTGATCCAGTGTTTGCAGATCATGGGGGGTATCAGCCAAAAATGATTTTGAAACTGCCGGAGAGGCGCCAAACAGATACATCAGGAGCCATGAGTAATGGGTAAAGTTGCGAATCAGGGCAAGGTAGCCATTGGATTGCTGTTCCTGGTGGGTATTGCCTTGGTATTCAAGCAAGTGCCATAAATCGGGCGGCAGGGAAAAATTGTAATGCACACCGGCAATACATTGCATTTTTTTGCCATAACGTTCGGCCAGACCCCTGCGGTAAACGTGCTTGAGCATGCCTGAATTGGAAGTGCCATACCAGGCAATAGGGATCTCTGCTTCGGAAGGCAAAACAGCAGGCATTGATTGCATCCAGAGGCTTTCCTGGCTGACCTGCTGCATCACGAACTGGTGAACCTGGCGCAGTTCCTGCAACAGGGATTCCACGGTGGTGTGGGTACCGGTAATCAATTCAAGCAGCGATTCAGAGTAATCGGTAGTAATATGAGGGTGTGTAAGTGCCGAGCCAAGCGCCAGCGGATGCGATTGACGCGATAAATGACCTTCCCGGTTAACACGTAAACCTTCACGTTCAATTCCACGCATGGTTCGGGTTAAGATGTCGCGATGTTGTTGTAATTGAGTAAAGCGCTGCACAAATAATCCTGAATCGTCTGACGAAAATTCGATTTTAAGGGAGAAGTGGGCCAATTGGCCTGAAAATTATTTTTTATAATATTTTTATCCCCAACATGAATGTAATTACCCGTTTTTTTCTGCTTATGTCCTTTGTGTTGCTGGGTGCCTGTTCGCCCGAGTATGACTGGCGTAGCGTGAATACCGCGGAAGGCAATCTGACGGCTTTGTTTCCGGCCCGGCCGGTGGAGCAAACCAGGCAGGTGGAGCTTGATGGTG
>CAZALZ010000064.1:0-3033 GCA_964486475.1 uncultured Gammaproteobacteria bacterium
ATCCGATTCGGGCAGCAGTGTCAACAGTTTTATGAAAGGGATTGGGTCGCGATTAAAGCTTAGATAAATCCCGATTAAAGCTCAGATAAATAACCCGGATCAGGTAGCTTCAAAACAGATAATTTTAATGAGGATAATTTTAACTTGACATTGTCAAATTAACCCATTTTTGCATATATCGCACTCTATTTCCACCAAATTAATAGTCATGGGTAGCAAATATACATAACTAAGATTGGCTCTTCGTTGTTTTGTGTGGATATCCTCATTATATTCTCATAAAATCCAGCACGGTCTTGAATTGAAAATAGTATTATCCATAGAGAATGACGAAGAGCCCTAAGATTTATCAAATATCATTTCTATGGCTTTTTCCATGAAAACGATAATCAGTTCTTCTATTTGTGTTCATCTGTCATTGGTTAATGATCCTATGTGTATATTCAAATACCATGGATAACGATGTCCAACATAATTATTAATATTATAATGTAAGTAATACTCTTTTATGTTTTTTAAACCTTAAACAATCCAATTGAAGTGATATTTATGTGCTTACGGCGTTTAATTGAATTCATATTTGGCAAACAAACAAAAGACAAACAAAGTGAGCAATTTGAGAAGCTTGGTTATAAGCGCGCTAGTTATGATAAACAAAATAATTGGATCAAAACGAAAATATATCAATTAAACAAGAAATGTAAAGCTGGTTCTCATTATAAGTTCACGGGTAAAAAGTATATGTACATTATATATTACGATAAAAATAAAAAATGTATGATATTCAAGAAAGAAAAACCTGAACCGGAAGAACTCAAACCAGCGAAATTTAAACCAATAAAGAGAAGAATTAATTTCCTTAAAGCAAATAAACATAGAGTGTTATTGATAAATAATGAACACGCTAGTGTCGAATCAACCGCAAAATGTCGTATAAAATCGATTGCAATTATTCGGAATCATTGAATCTTTAATGATTGGCTCGACACTAGGAATCCAACTTACTCAGAGCTTATTAAATTCTTAGATTACGATAAAACCGAGATGATTAAATATCGACCTCATCAGTTTGTGTGTGCTGATTTTGCACAAGTACTGCACAACAAAGCTGAAAAATATGGACTAAAAGCAGGATGGGTTTCTGTAGATTTCACATACGGTGAAGGTCATGCATGTAATGTGTTTAAAACTGTAGACAGAGGACTAATATTTGTAGATTGTACAAATAGTTATCCCGATAAAGGTAAAAACCATGATAAAACAGTTCATGTTAAAATTGGCGCAGACTATATTCCTAAGCCAATACACCAAGACAACTGGTATTACTATAAAATGGGTATCGTGAAAAGATATAAAATTTATTGGTAATCAATACTAGAACTAATAAAATCTTCATACTTAGCTAGACTTTTCATACTCAATGGGTTGGTTTCAAAATCCCGACTATTCATATTTTTGACCAAAAACAGGTATTCCACTTAGTCCTATTGATCCTGGTTCTCTACTCCAAAATATTAGTTCAGAGGGATTGAAGGCAGTTTTGAAACAAGCTCCTTAGAATAAACAATTTTCGGGAGAAATTAGGCTGTTTCAAACAAGTGAAAAAGTACCTTTTTTCAGAAGTTAAGCTCACATAGCTCCAATCAAGGACAAGCTGTAAGGAAAACAGACATTAGGTTAAAAAATAAACCAGAACTTAAACAAAATAGAAAAATATAACTAACACTGTTATCATTTTATATTTTATGGAGAGAGTAAAATAACAATTTTAGCGCTTTTCTTTCTATTGGTAGTGGATAAGAGATAAAAAATAATCAAGGAGGGATAATAGTTGAAAATAAAAATAAAGAGCAAACTAATTGTAGCAACATTGTTCACGTTACTTTGTGTGATGGTTCTGTCGGCTCAAGCACAAACGCCTATTGCTCAATTAGATGCAGCTCCTAATAGAGGAGTTGTACCTCTTACAGTCACATTTACCGACATAAGCTCAGGAAGCCCATCATTATGGACATGGTGGAGTTTTGGAGACGGGACTGGATCATCTTCACATGTCAATCAAATAAAACATACTTATTCCACAGCAGGAATATATAAAGCTTACATAAAAGCAACTAATGATGAAGGTAGTGATGAGTCAGAATTCTTTTATATAATTGTACTCGAAGCAGACAAACCTGCTGCTGATTTTTCTGTAACTCCTACATCAGGAAATGTGCCTCTTACAGTCACATTTAAAGACAAAAGCTATGGAAACCCATTATGGAAATGGTGGGGTTTTGGAGACGGAACTGGATCGTCGTCAACAGCCAAGACAGTAACACATACCTATAAAAAAGCAGGAAAATACACTGTTTTCTTAAAAGTAACCAATAGATTAGGTACTAGTACGAAAACAAACTCCGTGCCTATAACAGTGACAGAGCAAAAACCTGTTGCTGATTTTTCTGTAACTCCTACATCAGGAAATACACCTCTTAAGGTCACATTTAAAGACAAAAGTACAGGAGGAAAAGCATTATGGAAATGGTGGGGTTTTGGAGACGGAACCGGATCTGATTCAACAGCCGAGACAGTAACACATACTTACACTCAACCAGGAAAATATACAGTTTTCTTAAAAGCAACCAATACTGCAGGTAGTGATACAGAAACAAAACCCAGTTATATAATAGTGAAAAAGTAAGTGAGTTCTTTAAGTTGAAAAACAATAGAAAAGGTAAAGCCTAAAGAGGGAGGAATTTATTAATTAGATCAACAAACTATTAGATATATGGAAAAATGTAACTATTCAGCCTATACATAATCCATCATTGATATCGATTTTTACTTGACGAATCTGTATGATTGCTAACGAGCCTGATGGCTACTCCAATTACAATCATTGATTCAGCTAAGAACAATATATTTGGCATATTTAGACCTAATGATGACGTTTTTACCTTGAATATGACATAGTCAAGTTGAACTAGGTAATTTAAATGAGGTTTTGATATGGAAGGCTCTGAGGATTTCTCAAATAATCCAGGTGTA
>CAZALZ010000065.1:0-2871 GCA_964486475.1 uncultured Gammaproteobacteria bacterium
GACGGAGTTGCGGTCTATGCGACGGGATGGAGAATAGCGACAATTGCAATGTCTCCTTTAATGGGAATGGCAACTGCCGTAATTTCCGTATGCGGGGCTGCAATCGGAGCCCATGATTATATAAAGGCAAAGGTTGCCCTTTCCTACTCAACCAGGCTCGGATTCCTTATAGAATGTATAGCCGGGGCTTTTATTTTTGTCTTCGCCATGCCTATAGCATCCATATTTACGCAGTCCGAAGGTGGAGCCCACATAACTGGCGATCTTGCCCATTTTCTGCGTGTTATGTGTGTCTTCTATCCCACGGTTGCACTTGGCCTCTTTTCCTCCTCCTTCTTCCAGGGCGCAGGAAAAGGTATTAACTCCCTGATTGCAACCCTCCTCAGAACTATTGTCTTTACCCCTCTCTTTGCAGCTCTCCTGGCTTTTACCTTTAATATGGGACAAGTAGGAGCCTGGTGGGGTTTAGTCATAGGCAATGGAATAGGTTCTCTGTTGATGTACATATGGGCAGAATATTTCCTGAAAGCACTTTTAAAAACAAAATATATTACAAAAACTGATTGAGCCTCAGCCTGAAACAGGCAAGAGCTCTTTTCCCGAATTTCTTATTAATCCCTATTTAAGTTTGAGTCGATAAGCCATTAAGATATTGATATCGTTTCAGCTATTAGATATTAAATACTTTTCAGATATTAAGATATGGAATACTTTTCAGATATTAAGATATAGAATACTTTTCAGATATTAAGATATAGAATACTTTTCAGATATTAAGATATGGAATACTTTTCAGATATTAAGATATAGAATATTTTTAGATATTTGATATAAAATGTTTTTCCAAATTTTTACCTTCTCGGTTCTTGTTTTTCAGAAATAATCTCTTATTATCCAGTTATGTATAATTGCCCATAACTCATGAGAATTATAATCAAGGGCTATGCTACCATGACCCTGGTTCTTCCAGCCTATGTAAGTAACCTTATCATTTATTTTTCCGACCTCGTTTTTGTACCACCAGGAACCGTAGTCGCTGAAACCTCCCCCTAACCCGATATAAAGAAGAGGGGAGCTTATTCTTGAAAAGTCAATCTCATAGCCTTCCACATTTCCCATCAATCCGGCCATATAAAGGTCCAGGTATTTAGGTGCATAAGGAACAGCCCCTCCGGTTAAGGTCAAATTAAGTAGCCTGTTTTCATCAACATAATAAAGGCCATCCAGATCTCCGCTCCAGTAATGATAATTCGGAGTATAAGGGTATGCATTGAATGCATAAGTTTGGGTAGCCATAAGCCGGAAAAGTTGTTTGTTTGTAAGGTCAGGTTGAAAAATGGATTCTCGATCAGGATCGGTTAAAGCCAGATTGGCTATATGAATCATGGTAGCCATATTGCTGCTATTATATGTCCTGTTTTCCAAACATCTGGAAATAGTGTCAAATTCCTGTGCCTGAGATCTTATTAACTCCGAATGTTTAGGCTCGTACTTAATAATGATATCAACAGGAACCATTTTGTTAACCGAGCCTAAAACAAAGTCGTTGTACTTGCTAGCTCCGTAAGCAGTAAGAATCAAGGCCCCATGACTGTGGCCAATTGCCGTAACCTCAATGTCCTCTACAGCTTTATCACTCAGGAAAGCTGTATGAACTCTTGATACTGCTATGCCGTTGTATGTATCACTCAGGTAACTGTCAATGGTCCAGTTTTCCATGTAACTGAAATCGGTCTCATTTACCGGAACATTTGTCTCTCTTCTATCAAGAATATACGTGCTGTATCCTTGCTGAGCGTAGTATATGGCCATATCGGAATAGAAGCTTTCAGTCAAAGCTTGACCGGGCAGGATTATTAAGTTTTTACTTTGAACTATACTCCAGGGACTCTTTTCTTTTACATAATTGGTGAGTACAATGTAATCATACTCTCCGGGTCCAACATTTATCTTAAGTTTATACTCTGCTACATCGCCTCGGATAAGGCCGATTCTATTGCTTTCCATTAAGGTAGGGTACATACCTGGTATTCCGAACGAAGCAGATTTATGGAAAAAAGTCCTCAGATTATCGGATTGATTAGGTATGGTTTCTGTTTTATTCTCAGGGTTGACAGCTAATGGTGCTACTCGGTTCTTCATCTTCTTACCTTTGTGAGACTCTCGAATTAGATTTTAGACTTGAAAATTCGTATTTTGCAAAACTTTTTGTTAAGTAAAGCAGGCTAATTTTCAGTTTTGACCTCAAATTGCATAGGGTGAAATAGCTAAAAGTAAGCCAATAATGCTAAAAACCAAACCCTGGAGACATGATAACGTAGGGATCGTTTATTACCAGGAGCAGGCATGTAAACCAGGATGAAGTTGTTCGATTTTCGATTTGCATTTTTCAGTTATAAAATATTACTTAATCCATCACATAATTTAATACAGATAAGAATTGTGGTTTGAGATTTCGGCTAATTTTTGTTTGAATGTCGATATTTGTGTATTAAAAGTAATGTTGGTAGAAATAATATAGAGCCAGGCGTACAATTACTGTTACTGACGCAGCCGATAAGCCAGTAGTAAACGAAACAACATAAAAAATTTTAAAGACTAACTAATTCATAAACTAACTAATCCATCACTTTGAAGTCAAGAAACTTCCGTAATTTCCGAGCAGGCTCTAGCTCTGATGAGAACAGAGGAGCCGAAACAGAGACAGGAAGAGTAAAAGCCAAAGAAGAGAGCTAGCTCATATAGTGTTTCCGAATTAGGAATATTAACGCTATAAGCCTGTTAGGAGTTTATGCTGTTAAGAAGAAGTAAATCCGACTTTCCGCAGATGTTCTCAAAAAAACAACAATTTTCCTGCTATCAGTTTTGAAG
>CAZALZ010000066.1:0-2593 GCA_964486475.1 uncultured Gammaproteobacteria bacterium
CGGGTTGAGAATTATTTTTTGAGACCGAAGAGTTACTTGTTTTCGATTTTGATTTTGTTTTTGCCTTCATTTCTTTTCCTGCCTTAAGTGCAGGCACGGCATTTTTCTCGGAAACGGGACCGGATTTTACTAGCTTTCTTACTTCAGTCTCAAAGTTAAAAGATTGAAGTAAAATCCAGAGGAAGTATGAAGTAAGGATTGAGACGTTTACTGCGAACAGATATGAAAAACGCCTCTGAGATAGCGTTAAATATGCGAAAAAGACTGACCATAAGAGGAAAAATACCCCTTCTGGCTTTGCATTTTCTCCTTTCCACTCAAGGCCAAGCAGGAAAAAGCCTCCCAGAGTAGAAAGGAAACAAAGCCCAAGACTTCCCAGTACTGGCGAAAAAGTAAGTTTTCCCTGTGCATTTAAAAACATTGGCAGGGCTTCAGAAATCGTGCCTATATATTCACCTTTTCCGAGGAAGAAGTTCATTCCTTCAATTATGAAAGAATAGGATTCGGCGGAAAAAATTCTAAGAGATAAAAGCCCTGCTACAGAGACCAGTATTAAAGCAGCTGGATAGTACTTCCAGTCAAGATCTCTTTTCGAGATATAGAAGGAAAATCCCCAGAGGATTAAGGTTCCGGCTATCATGATGAACAGATAGAACACCTGGAACCAGGAAACATACATCGCACTCATTTCCAGACCCGGACGCAAGGACTCTGCTGACAGGGGAATGGTAAAGAGAAGCATTGCAAGAAGGGTCACAGTAGAACATATAAGAAGATAGGCTGAGCTTTTCCCGGCCTTAAGGTCGAGTGTAGTCTGTATGAATGCGTAGAATACAATAAAGCTTACAAACACCGGAGCTCCTATCCATGTGTAAATCAGAAGTGCAAAGAATAGTCCGGATGCTCCTGCAAGAGCTAACGATTTTATTAGTTTCTTTTCTGAAGAGATGGTTTTGAGAGAGGCCAGGGAAAGAGAACCTTCTCTTGCCCACTTTAAAGCAAGTAAGAAACATGCATAAGCCGAAGTTGAGAGAAGGGTCTCTGCTACGTGATGGTCAACTGCTCCAAATCGAGAGATGTAAACATGAGCTGGAATCACTGCAAAAATCAAGGCCCCAAGAAGTGCGGTTTTTCGGTCAAATACCGAAGCAGCTGCTATATATAGTGGAATTATTGCCAGAACTCCTAGAAGCACTGGCAGCAGAGCTCCTGCAAACTCGGTGGTATACAGACTCGGGTGACCTCCTCCCAGGATATTTGCAAGCAACGCACCCAGGAAGTCGAAAAGAGGCGGCCACCCTACTTCAAAACCATTAGGGTAATTGATATAAGAATCGAAGTTAAGGGGCTGGGGAAAATTGACAGCTGTATATAAAATGCGCCGCATATGGTAGAAACTATCATATCCCAGAACATTTATGCTTCCGTTTGCAGTAACGGCAGAATATGAAATCATGCGCATGAGAAAAGCAATCAATATAACTGCAGTCAAAGAAATAATACCGAATTGTAAATTATGAGTGGGCCGTTTTGCCACCGGACATCCCATGCCTTTGTTCGTAGTAACCATCTCTTTTAGTTTTTAATTTTTGCATTCATTGAACTTTTGAATATCTTAATCTTTGATAGTAGTTGAATTAATATAATAACTTTAAGGTTGTTTTAAGATCTAAATAATAATGTGATTATTGAACTTATTGATAACATGGATATTCTTAACGTGTTGATAACATGAATATTCCTAACGTGTTGATAACATGAATATTCCTAACGTGTTGATAACATGAATATTCTTAACATGTTAATAACATGAATACTCCTAACATGTTGATAACATGAATATTCTTAACATGTTGATAATATGAATATTTATAATATGTGATAACATGGATATTCTTAATATATATGACCGTAGACTGTAATTGTAGCCTCAGTATTGAATTTGCACCGTTAGACATCATATACAAAGAAAGTAAACAAATGAATAGCGCTAAAGTGATGCTTAAGGATCCCAATCTTCAGAGTAAAGTCTTTCAATACCGGGTAAATAATACTAAACTGAAGCTTAAAGTGAAGGTTAGCTGTTTTTAAATAAAGTGGGGTTAACTATATTTAAATGAAGTGAAGGTTAACTATATTTAAATGAAATGAAGGTTAACTATGATTAAATGAAGTGAAGGTTAACTGTTATAGTACCTGGCTAACTCTCTTGCTATCTAATGAATCACCTCGTCATCTAATGAGGCATTTCATCCGGGAAGTATTATATATAACTAATGAACCATCTCATCTGAAAGTATTATATATCTCTACTGTTGAGATACAATTTTCAATATATTTATAATCGTTGAGCTTAATGGATTGTTGAAATCTTGCAGGAAACCCTGTGCTACTAATCAGAAATCAGATATTACAGATAAATTTAGTACTGGTAATTTAAGGATGGATAGGAAGCTTCAGATTATAAAAACCCAATACAGTAATGTCCCCACTCATGGAAAAACTAGGTATTGACATTGAATTGAATGTGCATTGAACTGAATGTGCATTGAACTGAATGTGCATTGAACTGAATGTGCATTGAACTGAATGT
>CAZALZ010000066.1:2693-2834 GCA_964486475.1 uncultured Gammaproteobacteria bacterium
GCATTGAATGTACACAACTGAATGGCCACAAATAATTTTATTAGCTTTTTATCTGCATTTGTTAAAACCCCCTGAAAAAGTGAGAAATCGATGAAAATAGCCATATTTCATGATTATTTCGGAGCCATTGGCGGCGGAGAG
>CAZALZ010000067.1:0-673 GCA_964486475.1 uncultured Gammaproteobacteria bacterium
CTATACGTGATAAATACAGGAAATGAAACCGCAAAATATAATGTTTTTGTTAACGAAAGTGCTTATCAAAACTGGTTTACTTTTTCTCCATCTTCTTTTGACCTGAAAGCAGGAGAGGTTAAAGAAGTTAAAGTCACGCTCAAAGTTCCTGATTCCGCAGAAACAGACGTTAAATGTAAGATAAATATCCCATGTACCGTACCAGGAAGAATTGTTGGGGCAGGAATTATAATCCCTGTTTATGTTGAGCTCTCGACTTTAGAAGACAGTTCTTCTGAAAAAGTTTCTTCTGAAAGTAGCTCCTCTAAAGGAATGTCTTCTGGTGATAGTTCTTCTGAAGTAGTCTCCTCTGATAATAATTCTTCTAAAGGAACAGAAAACTCCTCAAACCCTTTAAATAAAATAGAAGTCAAAGAGGCCTTAAAACGGTCTGTAGAAAAAAACATCGATAACAGGCTTAATTTTACGCAAAATGCTACTCATATAGATGAGAAACTAAAAGATTATGCTCAAAAAAGGAATTTCACAAATCCTTTAACTGAAATAAAAGTCAAAGAGATCTTACAACAATTTTTGGTAAAAAATATTAATGTTGTGTTTAATTTCACGCAGAATATCACCCATATATGTGAGAAACTGAAAGAATATGCTGAAAATTTGCAAGTAATCGGAG
>CAZALZ010000067.1:683-2783 GCA_964486475.1 uncultured Gammaproteobacteria bacterium
GGAGCCGGGATTTTTGATAATACAACCAGAAGTATTGATGGCACTACTAAAGTCTTGGTGATATGATCAAAAAAGATCAGTTGAGAATGATCAAAAAAGGATCAGTTGAGAGTGATCAAAAGGATCAGTTGAGAATGATCAAAAATGATCTGTTAAACAACAGTTCATCCAACTTTCTTTTTGCCAACTTCTTTGCCAATTTTTCCCTGCAATAGCATTGTCAGACAAGTTGTGGAAGTAACTGTTAAAGCGAAGTACTCATGAATCTCTTCGCACTCTTAAGTTATAAAAAATTCTGAAAATCGCGAAAGTTATGCCGGTACCAGATCAACGTGCAGTTTTGTTTCTACTGGAGGTATTTTTTCTACCTGAGTTTTACGTTCGTACTCTTTATATAAAATATTTTCACATACCTTGATTGTGTTTTCGGAGTCGGAACATTCACTATATAATTGGCCGCATAAATCTGCATATGCATGGGTTTGCGGTACTCTGTGTACTCCAAGATTTTCGGATTTGACGGAGTAAGAAAACGTCTTCATTTCTTCCGGGGCCAGCACAAAGTCCTGGCTCAAATACGATGAGTTATCCATACCAGGGACACTTGCAATCGGTTCGGAACTGTTAATCATTGTAAATGTTGCTGGCAACAGGTCAATTAATAAGACATTTACCGACCTATCCTGAATATTTTTAACGGAAAGCGTAACATATGCAGGAGTTCCTGTAAAAACTTCGGACCCTGTGTATTTATAGATTTTCAGAGGTTCACTAACTTTAATTTCTACAACTTTGGAGAGGAAATGCTTACCTGAATTATCTTCCCAACTAACATTTGCAGTTATATTATAACTCTCTTTTATTTTTTCTGGAAATCTCAACTGAAGTTCAAAAGACTTTGTTGAGCCTTTATCAATCGTTATGTTTTCAGGAACTCCCTTATGAACCAGAAGCCTATCAGGATCCACATCAAATTTTATTTTGTCTGCTTTAACATTCCCTGTGTTTCTAAGCTCCGTATCAACAGTTACTTCGTCACCAAGCAGGTACTCATCTTTGTCAGCCTCAAAATCAAGATCCAGACTTACGGTATCTTCAGCAGGTTTTTCTTCTGCAGATTTTTTTGTTTCAAAAACAACTTCTGCTTCAGGTGAGCACAGATTAGAAAACATAGGAAGATTTTCCCTATTAGTGACGTTGCAAGCCTTAAGCCGTATGTTGTCGTTGTCCATATAACACCAGCTTGAACTATTATTTTCCAGGACAGTATCTCCGAGGGTCAAGCCGTTTTTCGATATCCGAAGCCAGACCATGCCATAACTATCAAACTTCAGTGCTTCAAGAGTGTATTCATCAACAGAAACTATGCTTATTATCGGATTTTCATTTCCGAGGGTAACGGTCAAGCTGCTCCAATCATCTTCATTTGCCTCAGCAGGCATAATACCTGTGATCATGTAAGAAGCAATCAAAAAAACCGCAATAATATAGAAGTGACTTTTTCTGCTCATGGCTGTCCTCTCCGGTTTTGAAGTTTTATGAGTAAAGCAGCCAAAAGAAACCCGGAGACTACGTAAAATTCTGAAGAGCCGGTCTCCAATTTTTTCAGAACCCGTTACAGAATAATTCACGTACAGGTTTCTATTGTATGCCCTGGTTTTCAAAATCGCCGCCACCAATTCGAAATCAAATTTTTAAAGAATAGATATATCTTATTTTGTAACAGGTCTTTATACCAGGAAATATGAAGTGTCTCGTTAGCGGATATTGTTTTACTTTGATTCTTAGACCTGGAGGATTCATTAAAGTCACGCAGGAAAGAAGCTTTTTTGTTGACAACAATAAGCTCTTTTGCAGTGTTATTTGCTTTGTCTACCGCAGAAACAGCTATTATATTGGAGCCTGAAACCATAGGTACCTTTGCGCTCCAGCTTCCGTCCGAAAGCATAGCTTTCCTTCCGTTCACATCCACTGTTAGGTTCCGACTCGTATCTTCAACCGTTCCACTTACTGTTATTTCTCCAGCATCTACAAAGCCTCCGTCTTCCGGTGATTCTATTTCAATCTCAGGTGGAGTCAGATCAACAATCTTAGCAAGAA
>CAZALZ010000068.1:0-2727 GCA_964486475.1 uncultured Gammaproteobacteria bacterium
CGTATTGTATCGGCCTATGGTGTGCGTGGCATGGTTAAGGTTCAGCCGCATTCCGCCCAGGAAAGCATTTTGCTTAATGTGAAAGAATGGTGGCTTGCCCGTCTTTCTCGCGCGGGTGTGCAACAAGAGCCACATCGCCTTGTCAAAATCTCTCGTGCTCGCGAGCATACTGGTTCAATTGTGGCCCAACTTGAGGGGTGTGATGACAGGGATCAGGCTGAAGCGCTTAAAGGTACATCCATATTTGTATCACGTGCCATTTTTCCCAGTGCCTCTGATGATGAGTTTTACTGGGTTGATTTGGTGGGTTGCTCTGTTTACAGTACTGCCGATTCATCTGAGCCGGTTTTGCTGGGTGTGGTGCAGGAAGTGTCAGATAATGGCGCGCATGCTGTCCTTCATGTTGGCATGCAGGGGCTTGATGAGCAAGGTAACGTGGTTTTCCTGAAAGATGATAAAGGCAGGGTACGGGAAGTTCTGGTGCCATTTGTTCAGGCGCATGTGCCATTTGTTGATATCCAGCAAAAACGTATCGAAACAGACTGGCCGGCAGACCTCTAATGCGAATAGACGTTATTACCTTGTTTCCCGAAATTTTCTCCGTAGTCCGGGATTTGGGGGTAACGGGAAGGGCGCATCGCCAGGCTATCTGGCAGCTTAAAACATGGAATCCACGCGTTTATACCTCTGATGCGCATCAAACGGTTGATGATCGTCCTTACGGTGGCGGGCCTGGTATGGTCATGATGGCTGGGCCATTAAGAATAGCCGTGCAGGATATCCAAAATGACCGTCAAAAGGAAAATGCCTCACCGGCTAAGGTTGTATTGCTAAGCCCGGTTGGCAGGCCATTCAATCAGCAAAAAGCACAGGAACTGGCAAATTCCGGGGGTGTTACCTTTGTTTGTGGTCGTTATGAGGGTATCGATCAGCGCTTTATTGATCAATATGTCGATGAAGAAATTTCACTGGGTGATTTTGTCTTGTCGGGTGGGGAAATTGCCGCGTTGGCAATGATAGATGCAGCGGTTCGATTATTGCCATCAGTACTTAATGATGCATCATCGGCGTTGCAGGATTCTTTTCATGAGTCCTTGTCCGGTTTGCTTGATAGCCCGCATTATACGCGCCCCGAGGTATTCGAAGGGGAGGCCGTTCCAGATGTTTTGCTGTCC
This sequence comes from uncultured Gammaproteobacteria bacterium, assembly GCA_964486475.1. Taxonomy (GTDB): domain Bacteria; phylum Patescibacteriota; class Patescibacteriia; order Patescibacteriales; family WJLG01; genus JBAZHE01. Next base: position 1,176 of record CAZALZ010000068.1, read on the forward strand.
GGTCATCACAAGAATATTTCCACCTGGCGTCGCCAGATGTCCCTGAGGTTGACTCAGGAGCGTCGGCCCGAGCTTATTTTGCAAGCAAGAGGTCAAGGCTTGTTAAGCCCTGCGGATGAAAAGTTTTTAAAGACGCTTTCAGATAAATAGTGTAAGTTATTGCTTTGTTTATTTTGAAAACTAGGTATTGATTTGGTTCCCTTTTCTATTCTGGATTTATCCCCTGTCAATGAGCATGAAACGGTAGGTGATGCGCTTGGTAATTCACTGCTGCTGGCAAAAAAAGCGGAAGAATGTGGTTTTGCGCGTTTTTGGCTGGCCGAGCATCATAATATGCCGGGTATTGCAAGTTCCGCCACTTCAGTGGCCATTGGCTATATAGCAGCAGGAACAAGCCGGATTCGTGTGGGCTCAGGTGGGGTCATGCTACCTAATCATTCGCCATTAATCATTGCAGAGCAGTTTGGTACTTTAGCCTCTTTGTACCCAAACCGGATTGATTTGGGTCTGGGCAGGGCGCCTGGCACAGACATGAATACAGCAAGGGCATTGCGGCGTGATTTGCGTGCCAGTTCGGAAAGTTTTCCGCAAGACGTGCAGGAGCTGCAATATTATTTTCGTCAGCCCGAAGCGGGGCAGCAAATAGTGGCCGTGCCTGCTGCGGGTGTTCAGGTTCCTGTGTGGTTATTGGGATCAAGTTTGTACAGTGCGCAATTGGCGGCATATCTTGGCCTGCCTTTTTCTTTTGCGTCACATTTTGCGCCTGTCGATTTAATGAATGCCTTGTCGGTATACCGTTCGTCTTTCAGGCCTTCTGTTTATCTTGACAAGCCTTATGCAAGTGCTTGCGTGAATGTAGTGGCGGCGCAAACCGATGAGCTTGCCAGGTATCATTTTACCTCCCATCAAATGGCGTCGGTACAGCTTTTCAGGAATACGCCCGGAAAGCTTCAGCCGCCCGTAGATAATCTTGATGATCATATTTCGCCAGCTGAGCGCGCCAATCTTGATCGCAAGCTGACGTATTCAATGGTGGGTAGTGCTCAAACGGTAGCGCATGAAATTTCAAGGTTTGTAGAGCTAACGGGGGTGGATGAGTTGATGATGACATCGCGGGTTTACGATGTTGCTGCAAGACTGGCGTCAGTAGAATTGGTTAGTTCTGCCTTTTGATGTGGTATTGTTTTTGCCATCATTAAATATTGTTTAATTTTGTCAAATATCTATTTTCACTTGATTTTAAAGTGTGTATGATTTAAATGATTTAGTACTAAAACACGGCGTTCTTTTAACTTGTTGTTTTTAAAGGCAAAAATTTTTTTCAAGTATGCTCGTTTTTTAATCATGCTTAAAAAATGCTTGCCATTACTGGGGTTTTCCCTCAAACTATAGGGCTATGGTTACTAAAGTACTTTTCGTCTGTATGGGCAATATCTGTCGCTCGCCGAGTGCCGAGGGGGTGTTGCGTCGTCTCGTCCAGGAGGCAGGCCTGCAAAACTCAATTCAGGTTGATTCGGCAGGTACTGAAAACTACCATATTGGTGATGCGCCC
>CAZALZ010000069.1:0-2722 GCA_964486475.1 uncultured Gammaproteobacteria bacterium
TGTCATCAAGCAGCTTAAGCACTCTTCTTGTACAACGACTGGAAACCGCGCTGGGTGTAACCCTTTCCGCCCAGGGGCAGCTGCAGTCGGCGCGTAGCCGGCAATCGGTTTTACCAACCGGTTCAACAGCACGACCCGAGGCGCTTGAAAACGCCACCAAGGCGCATTTGCAAACAGGCAATTTCCAGGCGGTGGCGCAAAGTGTGCAGGCAACGCTGGGGCATCGCACTGCTTTACAGGGTATGCCTATCAGCAATACCGGCAGCCAGCAGGCAGTTAGCCAGGCAGGCAGCAAGACAGCAGAAACCACGACCCGCAACCCGGTAGAGTCAACGTCTACCCGTTGGAGCAATGCCGCAAAAAGTGTAGTGACCCTGCTAGGGCAAATACCCGAACAGGCAGCGCCATTAGGCAATCCCAACCACGCTCCTATTATCCCCAAAAACCCCAAAGAATTATTGTCGTTTCTGTCGCGTCCGGCCGAACAGGCGGCTTCGGCTGCTGGTTCTTCTTCAGGCGCCGCGGCTTCGCTGGCAGCCGGCGCTGGCATACCCTTAAAAGACGAGGCATTGCGGGCACTGGGTTCCAGCCTGTTTGCGTCAATTATTCGCGAAACCTTAAGCCGTGAAATTGCCCGGCCAGGCCTGTCTTATGAAGCCACTTTATGGCGCATTTTACGTAGCAATGGCAATTTGCAAGAACTGGCCAACCACCCCAAAGCACTACTGTTAAAAAAACAGCTGGCAGAACAGCAAGTTAGCCGGCAAATATCAATATTATCGGCCCTTACCCAAGGCAAGGCAGAAGCAGCCCCTGCCCCGCCACCATTGTCTGGCGCCCTGGCCAGTCTGGTTCAGCAGCAGCTGGAAATGCACCAGCAACAACGAATTGTATGGCAAGGCGAAGCCTGGCAAGGTGCCGCCATGACCTGGGAAATCCAGAAGGACAACCCGCAAGCCTTTGCCGCCCAGCACCCCGCCAACCGGTCCGAAGATGAACAGAATAAGACCGGCAGCGAATCTGCACGTCGTGAAGAGAGCGAGGCCAATACTCCTTGGTCAACCACGCTAACATTAAGCCTGCCCTTGCTGGGAAAAATACGCATTATGATTCAAATTATTAACAGTCACGTGCAGGCACAGTATCAGGTTATCGACAACCCCAAACTGAAGGATAATCAAAGCACCGCATCGTTACTGTTACAACGTATGCCCGAATTCACCAACCGTTTGCAAGCATTGGGCCTGCAAACCCATTCCTTCGAAGTATTCACCGACCCGGGGCAATTGCAGGCTGACAAACAGGGGCAACTGCAGGCTAATGAACAGGGGCGAAAGGAAGTGTGATGAACTGGTCTGTTTTAAAAGAACCGCACAATAAGAGGATATGCCATGAATAAGCCCGGTTCACCTGAAACGCGCAAAACAGCCGTCACATTGGCCTACCACGCCACAGACCCCGCCCCCAAGGTGGTGGCCAAAGGCATGGGTAATATTGCGCAAAGCATTATTGAACTGGCCAAACAGCACAACGTACCCGTGCATGAATCACCAGAGCTGGTGGCTATGCTGATGCAGGTGGACCTGGACCAGCAAATCCCACCCGAGCTGTATACGGTGGTGGCTGAATTGCTGGCCTGGATTTATTCGCTGGAAGCGGGGCTGGAAAGAAACTGAGTCGGTGCTTTGGTTGCTTTAGAACCAACTTGGGAGTTTGATGGGCACCTTGGTTGTTTTAGAACCACCCCGGCGCTTTGCGCCACCCCTCCGGAGGAGGGGAATTATATCGGCATGCTGGCAATCGTCTGATAGGCCTGAACCAGTTTATTCCTTACCTGAATGGCACTTTGAAAGCCAATGCTGGCTTTTTGCATGTCGATCATGACGTCATTCAATGAAATCCCCGGTTTACCCAAAAGGAACTGTTCTGCTTGGGTACTGGCAGCCTGCTGGGTGGCCGAGATGCTTTTGATAGCCGCGTCCAGTTCGCTGGCAAATGAGGTTTTTGTGCTTTCCAGCGGCTGAACGCCAATCGGCTGGATACCCCCCAATGGCGTTGAAACCGCGCCAGCTTTGGCTCCATTGGCCATTTCCTTTAACTGTTGCTGCAAGGTGTTCATGCCGGAAATGGCAAGGGGAGATATGGGCTGCATGAGAATATCCTGACTATACTAATTTGCAAATAAACGCATCTTAGCGCCTGCCAATCCATTTCAATAGCGCGAACAAGCCAAAAAACCCCGCTTTAACCCCTGATTGCCTTACCGCCGGGTGGGTGATAATACGTGTCTGAAAAAGTTTAACTGGATAAGTGTCTTTTGTTGTTTCCCATGGCCATTATTGAACCCACCGCCTTAGCTTCCTTATTCATGGCATTCCTTACCCTTTGCGTGATTCCTGCTGCCTTCTGGTTTAAAGGAAGACAGGCATGAGCGTCATGGAAAAACTTGCTGCCCGTTTCCCTGCGGTGGAACGCCTGCTTGTGTTGCCACGCCCGGTCTTAATGGGTGCTGCAGCGGGCCTGGTTGCCTTGATTGTTGTCAGCCTGCTATGGATGCGCGGGCCCGAATACAAGGTGCTGTTTTCCAACCTGCAAGACAAGGATGGTGGCGCCATTGTTACTGCCCTTGAAAAGCTGAATGTACCTTACCAGTTCAATGAAAACGGCTCTGCCATTCTGATACCCGCCGACAAGGTGCATGAAACCCGCATGATGCTGGCCG
>CAZALZ010000070.1:0-1078 GCA_964486475.1 uncultured Gammaproteobacteria bacterium
AATAAAAAGTAATAAAATCTCTGGTGATGGAGAGTTTACAAGAAGATGTCAAAATTGGTTTGAAGAAAAATTACATTGCAAAAAAGCTCTTTTAACACCATCTTGTACACATGCACTAGAAATGGCCGCAATACTACTTGATGTAAAAGAAGGTGATGAAGTTATAATGCCTTCATATACTTTTGTAAGCACTGCAAATGCCTTTGCATTAAGAGGTGCAAAAATAGTATTTGTGGATGTTAGAGCTGATACGATGAATATTGATGAAACAAAAATTGAACAAGCAATTACTTCAAAAACAAAAGTAATAGTTCCCGTTCACTATGCAGGTGTTGCTTGTGAGATGGATGCCATCATAGATATTGCAAAAAAGTATAATTTATTTGTAGTTGAAGATGCAGCTCAAGCAATAAATAGTTTTTATAAAGGGAAACCTTTGGGAACTATTGGGGATTTAGCAGCTTTTAGTTTCCATGAAACTAAAAATATTACAAGTGCAGGTGAAGGTGGACTTTTAGTTGTAAATAATGAAAACTTTTGTGAACGAGCTGAAATTATAAGAGAAAAAGGTACAAATAGAAGCCTATTTTTTAGGGGAATGGTAGATAAATACTCTTGGGTAGATATTGGAAGTAGTTATTTATTAAATGATGTAAGTGCTGCATATCTTTGGGGACAACTTGAAAATATAGATAATATTCAAAATAATAGATTAAAAAGTTGGCAAAATTATTATGATGGTTTAAAAATTTTAGAAGAGAAATATTCTATAAAACTTCCAACTATTCCAAAAGAGTGTTCAAATAATGCCCACATGTTTTACATAAAAGTTAAAGATTTACAAGAGAGAACATTGCTTTTAGATTATCTTAAAAATAACGGAGTATTTGCTGTTTTTCATTATGTACCTTTGCATAGCTCAAATGCTGGTGAAAAATTTGCCAGATTTGATGGAGTTGATAATTTTACTACAATCGAAAGTGAGAGATTAATTAGACTTCCCCTATATTATGGACTTGAAAAAGAGAAAGTTGAGTTTATAATAGAAAAAATAAAAGAGTTTTATGTACAATAAGAC
>CAZALZ010000070.1:1088-2696 GCA_964486475.1 uncultured Gammaproteobacteria bacterium
TCTACTCTGATAGGAGTGGATGTCATATACAATAAACAATTAATAAAAAAGGATAATAAATGCCTCCTCAAAATAAGGATATGTTTCAATTTTGTGTATCAGCACCAATAGATGAATTATTACATCAATGTGGTTCAGCATTAAATCAAGCTCTAAATAATAGCAAAACAAATGAATTGGAAGATTTATCAAATACAGTAAATACATTATCGAATATATTAAAATATTCAAAAATTATGATTGAATCAAATATCCCAAGCCAATATTTAGAATTGTGTAAAGCAAATGATTTAAGTTATAAAAATGCAGCTTTGATGGTATTAACTGAATATACAAATTTATCTCAACTAGAACTTTTGGACTTTTTGAATAAAATTTTTTTGAGAAAACAGCAACTATAGGTGAAAATTTATGGAAGTCGTATGAAGAAAATCCTGATAATATTACATCTGAAATGTTAGATAAGTTTTATGATGATTGCGGAAAACATCATTTATATTTAAAGCGTTATTATAATAGTATGATTATACATTTAGGTACTGCAATGCGAGGTTTTGTATCATCTTTTGCTAATCAAATTGGAGGAAAATGTTTTGACTTTGGAGGCGGAATTGGAAATCTAACAGCCGCTATGTCAAAGTTAGGGCATCAAAATGTTTATTTAGTAGAAACAGATACTCAACAACTAGAGTTTGTGAAATGGAAAGATGAAAAATGTGGTATAAAAAATATAAATTACATTGGTTCTGATAAAGTTGTCGATTTTTTTAAAATGAAAGAATCGTTTCAATTTGGTATATCTGTTGAAGTTTTAGAACATGTTATCAATCCTCCAGAATTGATGGAGAGCTTAGCTAATCTTATAGCTCCAGGGGGTTATCTTTTTCTTACCTCTTCTTTTCATGTTTATCCTCATGAGGGACATTTGAAATCAAATGTACAATATACAAACAAAGAAGATGAAATATTAAAACCATTTGGGATGGATAGAGTGCATTTTAATAATCCAGGTTTGCCATTTTTATTTAACTGGAAACTATTTCAAAAAATCAATTAAATACAAGAACATATATTATTTAAAATATATGTTCTTTTCTAGTTCATCTAATATTAACTTTAAATTCTCTTCCATAGTGTTAGAATCATTATATATCTTATATGCTAGTTTTGATTGCTCTTCATGATATGAATTATCTAGTGAATGTCTGATTATAATTTCTTTCATATCTTTATAAGATTTTACTCCGAAATTATTTTTTGCGTTTGAATAGACATCTCCATAATCTAAAGTTACGATTGCTAATGCATTCATAAGCGATAAAAATCCACCCGTTCCTCCTCCTAATCTCGCAGGATTTACAAATAAATCAAATAACTTCAATACATCATATAAATTTTCTTGATAACCTAAATAAGATGAATTTTCTTTTAATGCACTAAATTTTGAACAATAATTTTCATAATCACTAAAAAATCCGATAAAAACAATATATGTATTCTCTGAAATAGTATCAAGAAGCATTAAAACAAAATCTTCCGTAATTTCATCATTTAATCTATTCCCAACAATAGCTAGAAGAAATTTATCATTTGGTAAATTAAAATCTA
>CAZALZ010000071.1:0-2688 GCA_964486475.1 uncultured Gammaproteobacteria bacterium
TTCTTCTCAAAATCAGCCAGTTTGAATTATGTACTGGCGCCTGAACTAAGAAAAATCCTGTTCAGTCATATCAACTGCCACAACATTATACAGTAGATTTTGAAAAGAGTATTGTAAAACTTCCTAAGATTGGTGAAGTTAAAGCAATTCTTCACAGGCGATTGAAGGTACTCTGAAAACAGCAACCATTTCAAGATAAAACAGCAATCATTTCAAGATAAAACAGCAATCATTTCAAGATAAAACAGCAATCATTTCAAGGTCCTACACTGGAAAATATTATATAAGTATTCTTGTAGAAGATGGATAAGAACAGCCTACAAAACAGGAATTATCAGAATCTACTACAAGTAGGAATAAATGTTGGTATCAAAGATTTCACAGTTCTTTCTACAGCTTTCTACAGGAGAGAAAGTAGAGAACCCTAAATACCTGAAAAACTCTCTTAACCGGTTGAAAGTCCCGCAAAAAAGAGTAAGCAGAAAAGTTAAAGGTTCTAAAAATCGAGAGAAGGCAAGACTGCTATTTTCAAAACTCCACAAAAAAATTATTATTTAGAGAGACGATTTCCAGCACAAATTCTCTTCTAAACTTATCAGCGAGAACCAAGCTATTGCTCTGGAAACCCTGAATGTCAAAGGTATGCAAAAAAATCATTTTAGCTCAAGCTATATGTGATTCAGCGTGGAGTAGCTTCATAACAAAGTTAGAATACAAGGAACGATGGGAAGGGCTTAGGGACTTGTTCTCAAAAGAGAAAGGAATGAACCAGGAAGCTTCTCCTTCGAAACGGAGCCGAAATGCAAAAAATTCAGGGAGGAGTAGTTCACGTGAGTCTACTGGAAACAGGTTTAGAGAAGATTTCTACAGAGTCTCATTTTCGACTTTTTATCGTCAGTACCGGGCAACCAGCAGTTCTTATAACCTCGTCGGCAACGCTGCCTAATAAAAATCTTTCAATTCCACTTTTTCCCTGAGTTCCAACAACAATTAGATCAACTTCTTTTTGTTCTGCAAATTCAGTGATTACACGAGCTGGTCTGCCAGATAGTATGAAGGTCTCAAGATTTACACCCTGTGCAGTTTCCTTTACCCAATTGACTGCTTCTTCTCCTTCTTCTCTAATTCTTTTGTATATATTTTCTGCAATTGGAACCTCAATAGCAGATTTCATGAGGCTCTCGTCCATTACATAGATGGCATAGACTGTGGACCCACATGCACGGGCAATTTTTACGGCTTCTTCAACCGCAGACTTATTTTTTTCAGACCCATCAGTCGCTATCAATATTTTTCCGAATAACTTTGAATTAGTCATGAATTATTTCCTGCTGGCTAGTTGACGTTCAATCTTGATTTGCTGTTATAATTTAAAAAAGGGAATCAAGATAAAAATTGCGGGCTAAATATTGATTTATTCCAAAGTTATCTCCTGACCTCGTTCCCTGAATAAACTAAGTGATACAAGTGACCACACAGCCAGCTGCTTTATGAAGAAATTGATTAATACCTTTCGCCCACATATTGATATTGAAGCGATAAAACAAGTACAAATGTAGCTAAAAATAGAAGGAAGTTATTTAACAACGGTTCTCGGGGAAGTTTTCCATTCCCATAGCAAGCTAGCGAAGTATTCAAATGAAATAAACATTTTAAACTTTCGTATAGAAAAATATATTTATTCTCAGACTGTAAATTCTTTTGAAAATTACTTATGTCAATTGTTTTTCGCGGTTAACGATATTTATTATAATAGAAAGTTTTAAATTTAATTTAATTATATAATTTTTTGAATTAAAAAACATCTTTTATTGTGAGTGGGTCAACAATTAGTAACGATAGGTATAGTGCAACTAACGAGATGGAGTCATATGGGAAAATGAAAGCTAGCATGAAACACTTTCCTGCAAAAAATCCCAATCCTGTACTTAGTGTTGAAATGAATGGTACTGTTCTTTACTCAAATGAGGCCGCTAAGACCTTATTAATCCGATGGGGTGTGGAAATCGGAGAAAAACTGCCTTCCTATATTGGAGATATTGCGCAAAGAGTACTTTGCCAGAATAGACTCGAAAAAATGGAAATTAAAGTGGGAAAAAAAGTATACCTGGCCATGTTTCAGCCTTTACCCGAAGAAAAATGTGTAAATATTTATGGATTCGATATAAGTGACCAGAAAGTGCTTGAAGAAAAACTTCGAGAGAGCGAGGAAAAATATCATATCGTAGCAGATAAAACCTTTGACTGGGAATTTTGGTTGGGTCCTGATGGCCGTTTCCTGTACATATCGCCTTCGTGCGAGCGGGTCACAGGATACACTGTCCCGGAATTCATGGACAACCCTGATCTGCTCGAAGAAATAATACATCCGGACGATCGGCATGCATTTCTCCAGCATGAGCATGATGCGTCACCGGATCACCATAGTGATATCGAGTTTCGTATTATAACAAAAAATGGCGAAATAAGATGGATTCGTCACCTGTGCCAGCACATCTATGACGGTAAGGGATACTACGCTGGAAAGCGGGGCATCAATCGCGACATTACCGGGCGCAAGCAAGAGGAACACCGGACTCACAGATACAACCGTATTCTAGAAGGAATCAACTGGATCTTCAGCAATGTAGTGCAGGCAAAAACAGAAGAAGAACTGGGGGAAGTATGTCTATCTGTAGCCCTGGAAGT
>CAZALZ010000072.1:0-2607 GCA_964486475.1 uncultured Gammaproteobacteria bacterium
CTGCCACACCAGTTCCAGAAGCGCCCAGCCCTCGCCCGAGGTAGCAATGGCGTGATTCGCAGTGTTTACATATCGCCACAATCAATCATCGTCACACTCTTCCTTTTGAATGCGCGTGAGTTGATCCATTATCTTTTCAAGCTGACCCATAAGATATCCTGGGCAATCTTGCAATTTATAAAGAGCATCATCGGTGCGACTTTGCCAATCATCGTTGGAAATTGAAGTATCTCTATCAGGCCCATCCCCAAAATCAAATTTTATCTCAATAGTTTCAAAACAAAATTCACGACATTTTTCATTTGCATGTTTAACAGGCACCGATTCCCGCAAATTTTCGATTTTTATACCCGCCTCCCTACGCAACAGATCATAAACCTCAAGCGCCTTACTACGCGAAGCAGCAATAGACATACGCTCTATGAAATTCTCATCACCCATCGGCATATGATTGGTATTATCAATTAATACCTCATTTGTCTTGCGAGAAATTACCAAATTCCATCCACATATATCAGAATGGAGATCACCCAGCTGTTTCTTTAGCTTACCAATATAAGATCCTAGACCCTCCTGAATAGAATCCTCCACTTGAGTGCGACTCTCCAAATACTCACGTATACACCGAGCAACGATTTTAGCCTTAGGCGTTATTGAATCACCCAACCATTTAATAGCAATTCCATTAATGACTATAGACTTTTGACTTTCATCAACGTAAATTGTATGTATATCTCGAATACGAAAAGAATGTTTGTCTTCATACAACTCTTTTGCATATACGAAATCCTCTGTAATATAAAATCCCTCAGCCACAGACCCCCACACAGTGGAGTCAATTACAACCAACGGTGTCGAATCATCGCCACCTGCCAACTTCTCCCGCCCCTTGCGTGCCTTTTCCAGACCTTTGCCGCCTTGCAAAGAATTACCCGCATAAACATCGCTGTCATCAGTGAGCGCTTTTTCAAAGGCAAGCAGATGCTCGGCCAGAGTCTTTTTTTTGGTATTAGACATAATATTCCTTAAACTTATTAGGTGACAATTTCCACTTGCGCCAGCTTCCCAAGCAAACTCTCTGTTGCCGTTGCAATTTTTTTCTTAGGGGGCCGAAAAACAGGTGGACGCTGGATAGCCACCCTCTCAAAGAATGGCAACATTAAATCATAGGTATACTTTTCTCTATTATCCGAAGCATAGATATCCCGGACGGTATTTTCCATATCAAGCACCCGAAAATCAGCGATGGCTTCTTTTGCCTCTTTTTCAGATAAAAGATAATCCTCTGCTAGCTGACCGAAGGTACGTTCCATAAGAGCACCTATCGCAATGGCGTCATCATCGATGACAGCATCCAAGCCTGTATTTACCAATTTTGAGCCACTCCATCCACCTGCTGTAGCCCCTATGATTCCGCCAGCTACGGACCCAACAGCAGCGCCAGTAGGCCCCAAAGAGGCTCCAGCCTTTGCTCCGAGAGCTGCGCCACCCCAAAATCCTGCTGAACCACTGGCAACACCTACAGCGGTTTTACAGATATTCTTGAAAGCCTGAGTTCCCGAGATTTGCCGGGAAAACAGAGCGATAAAATCATCCACGGTGAGCACGGTAGTCACAATAGCGGCGACTGCAATCTGTCCACGTAGTAACTTACTGACATGATTGGCTGCAGCCGCGCCATAGATGTTATTACCGTTCCGAAATGCATTAGCAAGCGCCTCCACAACTTTGGGACTCAGCTGCTTGACAGCCCAGTCTGTACCTGTGCGTAACGTGTTTTCAATACCAGTTCTGCCGACCTGCGCTGTCAAAATGCTGGTAACCAAGGAGGTTCCGCCGACGCAAATACCATTAAAGCAGGCTGCGTCCAGCGCTTCATTTCTGGATTTCCCCTGCCAAATTCCTACGGCGAACGTAAGCAAGGCAGTGATTCCCATGGCAGTGCCTGCCAGTTTGACGCCGTTGGCGGCGTCGTAAGCCAACCCCTCGACAGTACCTGCCTTCGCAATATTGCAGGCCTGCTTATAGGTAAATCGCCCCTTGCGAACGATATTGCTGGCCTCAGCAGGATTTTTCACACCCGGAACTTGGCCTTTCTTGATGCGTTCAGCCAGCGCCTCGACAGCGTCGTCGTACATATCAGACGGCACTTCGATTTGCATCGGTCTACCGTTACTGTCTAAATAACGGAAAAGACCTGTATCTTTATCGAATGTCTCGGCAATACATTTGGAGCCGCTGGAGCAGCATTTACTTTGTATGAGTTGGCCGTCCACTAGCCGATCTGCACCATTCTTGGCATTGTTACCACCCACTAAATGGGCATCTTTACCGGCCCATTTGTCAGCTTCGTGGTTGGCTTTTTCAAAGGCAAAGCCATGACCTTGGCGACTGCCAAATACCACGTTGTCAGCGTAGATAGCTGCACTGTCCTGCATACCTGTAGCGTGCCCTGTGTTGTCGGCAAGCATCTCTCTTTCGTTTCGCTGACTACCCATTTTTTCTCCTTTGCGGTTTCAGTGATTTATCTATCCAACTGCTGTAAGGCATCACGCAACCCCGCCACCAACTCCTCATGCCACGCCTGCGGCTGAACAATGCGCACAT
>CAZALZ010000073.1:0-2507 GCA_964486475.1 uncultured Gammaproteobacteria bacterium
AAGAAGTTAGGAGCAGCAGGGCTCCCGAAGATTCTGACGCCTGCACAATGTGCGGCAACTTCTGCGCCCTAAAAATCGTCAACCAGAACTACAACCTTGCAAAATAAGCAGGTACTGGTAATGCAGAGTAAGGCCTTCGGGCTTTACTAATATCATTTTTTTGACGTTTATATGTTCTATTTTTCATCGAGCTTTTTCCAGAACGAGTTTATCTTCGGTTATTAATTTCTACCCTCTGCAGTGAGTTTATTCACCAAATTATCGAATAAACATTTTTACTAGAAATAAACAACTATTTGTAACTACGCTACGGAAGGAGAACAAAATGTACTACAACATAATCGAATCCCCAATCGGTCCCATTCTTCTGGCAGGAGATGAAAAAGGGCTGAAGCACCTTAATTTCTTGAAAGGCAAGAAGATAATAGAAGTCCCTGCTGACTGGATAGAAAATAAAGAGTTTTTTAGGGAGGCTACAAAGCAGCTTGAAGCTTATTTTTCGGGGGAACTCAAGTCCTTTGACCTTAAACTGGCTCCTGAAGGAACGGATTTTCAAAAGTCAGTCTGGAAAGCTCTATGCGAAATTCCTTATGGGGAAACTAGAACTTATAAAGAGATAGCTGTATCTATTGGAAAAAACAGAGCTTATAGAGCTGTGGGGCTTGCAAATAACCGAAATCCGATTGCGATAATAATTCCCTGCCACAGGGTAATAGGCTCAGATGGAAAACTTACAGGTTATGCAAGTGGGTTGGACGTAAAAGAGTTTTTATTGAAACTCGAAGAAAAAAAAGTTTGAGATTAGAAAAACAAAAACTTATCTCGGTTTTCTGCATACCTTTTTATCTATCTGTGAATCATCATTTCCGTTATTTTTTAGTTATTCTCTAAAGCAGGTTCTGGAATGGACTCTGCAATTTTTAGCATCTCAGCTTTTTCAAGGAAACCACTCAGAGTCATTTCAAATTCTCCAATATTCCACTCAAGGAGTTTAAACTCTCCAAACTGGTTGATATATTTTCCTTCCTTTCCGTTGATACTTATATTTTCAGCTGTCTGTGCGAGCATAGCATCTTCTTCGGGCTTATCTTCGTAAATGGTTTGTGTTACATGGAAAAATTCATCTTCTTTCTGGTAATTAAGAATTACAGTCTCGTGACTCTGGTCTTCAAGAGCTGTCTTGTAATCTATCATCGTGTAGTTAAGCGCATAGCCTTTGGGGATGTATTCTGGGACAAGTATTTCAAAACTGGCTTTTTCTCGAGCTTCTTCAAGGCTCATTTTTTCAGGAACTTCGAGATTGTTCAGATCAATAACTTTTATTTCTGCTCCTGCTGGAACCTCAAACTCAAATTCGGAATCCGGAATTCCAGTATTTAATTTAAGATTGCTTATTTCCGTTTCTATCATCAAGTTTCCTTTGCTGTCATACATCTTACATCTAAGAGCCATCCAGGTCTCTTTATCCACCCACATTTTTGTCCGGGAAACCAGGCTGTGACTTTTTTCACTCTTTGATTCCGGTTTAGCTTCAAGGACGTATGCACTTCTTCCGTCTACCTCTTCGATTCCCAGGAGTGAAACATTTGTTTTATTCAAAAAACCTTCTATGAGCCCGACATAATCACTTTCATTTATAAGCGGTTCTTCTGGTAGTTTAATTTTTGTGACGGTATTTGTCCCTTCATCATAACTCCATAAGAATTCTCCGTCCGAAACCGCTGCAACTTCTTCTTTTCCCTGTTCTATGGTCCAGCTCTTCATCATCTTCGGTTTTTTGCTTATTACTCGCTCTTCATTTTCCTGAACCTTTTCTCCATTAGCATAAGTCGTCGTATGCATTATACAAGAATAATCTTTGATGCTTTCTCCCTTTTCCTGCATCTTCGTTGCAATCTCTTCTGCACTGAGATCTTCTTCGCATCCTGATGCAAAGAGAGCCAGGCTAATTAAAATCATTAAAGATAGCACTTTTATCTTTTTCATTTCCCAGTCACTTTCCAACATTTTGTATATTTATTATAATCGCCTGTATCTCTTCACATCTTAATATTCTTTTTTAATTCAATATATTCCGAAATAGCAAAAAGCAGAATAATATTCATGTCCGTTATTTCCCTTGCCACTGATTTTGGAGACCTATATCCAGCAGCGATGAAAGACGCGATTCTCGGAATTAATCCCAACGTGTAGATAACTGATACAACCCATTAAATCCGTAGGGCAGAAATCCTGGGAGGTGCCTTTGCGCTGTACTCACTTGTTTCTTATTTTCCGGTTAAAAGCGTGCATGTAAGACTTGAAGTTACAAATACACAGTCATCTCCATCGGGAAACAAAAGATTTCCCGGATAGAGGATTTCGTAAATAACCGGAACCCAATTTCAATAACAGTGCCCTGCCACAGAGTTATTGGGGCAAATGGAAAACTTAAGGATTTGCAAGTAGGCTAGATATAAAGGAATTTTTGCTACGGCTTGAAAGTGAGTGCTGAGAGATCCTTCAGT